>JBKPJS010000550.1:0-5755 GCA_046730815.1 Acidobacteriota bacterium | reverse complement strand
CCCGCTTCAACACGAATTTCCAGCAGGCGCTCGATTACTTCAAGTGGTGCAAAGCATCTAACAGGATCTCTGTAGGTTGCCATGTTTCCAGCGCCTTTCTTTTCAATTTCGTGAACACGGTCCAAATTCCTGTTGACCGTGTTCTCTCAAGAACGAACACTTTGATGTACGCAACTCGGAACGAGTTTGTTCTTCAAACAATAATATTTGGCCACAGATGAACACGGATCTCTACAGATGATTTCTGACTTGTGTTCATCACCGTAATCTGTGGCTGATTTCCGAAAAGAAAATGAGTAGCGAACAGCCAACTACCTCAAACACTCAGCCTGCGGGTCCGCCCCCGCCAAACTTCATAGCTGTCCTGCGAGAAATGCTGCGGGCTTCAGACAAGGTGAGCGATCTGATATTCAGTCCTGGCCGTCCGCCGCAGATCGAATTGGCGGGTAAACTCGTGCCCGTTCGAATTGCAGGACTGGACAAGCTGACTCCTGCTCATACCGCGGGAATCGCAAAACTAATCATTGGAAATCACCAAACGGCGCTCGATAGTTTGGAGAAGACAGGATCAGCCGACTTGTCGTTCAGCGTTCCGGGCGACGCTCGCTTCCGCGTCAATATCTTCAAGCAGCGCGGTACGCACGCGATCATCATGCGCGTGATTCCGATGCGGCCGCCGAGATTCAGCGATTTTAGTCTTCCCGAACAGCTGAAGGAGATAGTAGATCTCAAGAATGGCGTCGTGCTGGTCACTGGACCAACCGGCAGCGGCAAGAGTTCGACACTGGCGGCCATCATAGATTTGATTAACGAGACCCACTATTACCACATCGTTACTATCGAGGATCCGATCGAGTTTCTGCACACGCACAAGAACTCGACCATTCACCAGCGCGAGCTTCACTCAGACACACCAAGCTTTTCGATCGCCCTTCGGGCCGCACTCAGGCAAGCGCCGAAAGTGATACTCGTAGGCGAGATGCGCGATCGAGAGACTATCGAAGTGGCCCTTGAAGCTGCTGAAACGGGGCACCTCGTGTTGTCGACGTTGCACACGATCGATGCGTCTAAAACAGTGGATCGCATCATTGGCGTGTTTCCGAAGAACGAGGAGAAAGTGATTAGAACCCGCATCGCACAATCCTTTCGGTTCATCGTCTCGCAACGGCTCATTCCACTTAGCGACGGGAAGGGCAGAGTGGCCGCGATTGAGATTTTGAAATCGACGATGCGCACTCGGGAATACGTCGAGAGGGGCGAATCGGAAGGCAAGTCGCTGATCGATGCGATGGAGCAGGGCGATCAGGACGGAATGCAGACTTTCGATACTGTGATCGAGGGGTTGATTAGAGATGGAGTGGTGAGTATTGAAGGCGCGCTGCCGTATGCGACCAATCAAAACAATTTGCTGCTGAAGATTTCGGATTTGAAGGGCGCGCCACCGCCAATTCCGCCCGAGCCTGTCCGCGATGAAACCTCGATGCTCGACCTGATCGAACCATAATCCGCAGATACGCAGATATCGGTGCCATCTGTGTAATCTGTGGGTTGTTTTGCTATCATCACTTCGTTGCTATGTTCTCGAAGGTTCAAAAGGTCCTTTATGGCCTTGTTTTTCTGGCAGCCTTCTCCCCAACCACAGCCTACGCCGACGATGAGATTCGCATCGACTTGCCTGCCGGCGGCCAGCTAAAAGTCCGAAACGACTTTGGCAATGTCACCGTTGAAGCGTGGAGCAACGGTTATGCTGCTGTTTCTGCAGCTATAGGCGGCGATGGCTCAACCAGATTAACTAGATCGCCCATACTCATCGACAATCGTGGATCGATAATAACGATCTCCGTCGTGCGAAGACCGCTGGATCCCGCTGTTCCGATTCATCTCAAAATCAAAGTTCCCGCTGATGTTGACATCACTGCACGTTCGCTGCGCGGGCCCACAAAACCATTTGAAACTCGTATTGGGAACGGCGGCAGGAAACTCGATATAGAAACCGACACAGGCGAGATCCTTCTGACTTATCCATCAACTGCAGAGAATTCGACCCGCACACAACCTGAGCTCCTGGGTCCAAATAGTCGCAAACCTTCGGCCGGAACTCCCGCGGAACCAGCAGCAAACGATGACATCAGCGAAGGCGACGTCATACGAGTCGATTCTCAACTGGTCACGCTCAACATCAGCGTTATCGATCGCGGCACCAACCGCGGACTGCTCGGATTGGGCCAATCCGATTTCAAACTATTCGAGGACGGCCAGGAGCTGCGCATACTTCAGTTTGAATCATCGTCAGCGCCTTTTGATTTAGTTCTCTTGATCGATCTGTCAGGATCGACGCGAGAAGTTGTGAAGCTCATTCGCGCCGCAGCCGTTCGTTTCGTCGACGCAGCGCGGCCGGCGGACCGCATCAGCGTGATCACTTTTGCAGGACAAGCGACCGTAGTCTCCCCGTTAACTGCCGATCGCGAATTGCTGCGACAACGAATCGAAACGATCGACACAGGTCGCGGTGACACAAAACTTTACGATGCGACAAATTTCGCGATGGAAGAGGTGTTGAAGGACTCGAAGAAGTCGAGAAGGACGGCTATCGTCTTGATGAGCGATGGTCTTGATGGAACAATTCCCGGTGTCAGCGGACAACAGGGCTCGCGCCATACTTACCAGGAAACACTGAGAAACATTCAGGAGTTTGACGGCGTGCTCTACACGTTGTGGCTGAACACGGAGTATGAAGCGATGAGTCCGCTCGATACTCAGCCGGAAGCGTTCGATGCCGGTCACGATCGCATGAAGGAGATGGCAGACGCGGGTGGGGGCGTCTTTTATCAGGTGGAGAAATTGACGGATCTTGCCGGCGCGTATGAACAAGTCGTTGCAGATCTTGGAACGATGTACAGTTTGGCGTATCGTCCTTCAAACAGCACACGCGACGGACAGTGGCGAACAATTCGCATCGGGGTTAATCGCACGAATGCGGTGCCGCGCGGCAAACGTGGCTATTATGCGAACTAGACTCGCGCAAAGACGCAAAGGCGTAAAGATTTTTCTTGTGGTTTTCCTTTGCGTCTTTGCGCCTTTGCGCGAGAACTCCATTGCGTTTGCGCAGGACCCAGTCGAAACGATTCGCATCGATTCGGATCTCGTTGATCTGAAAGTCAGTGTGCTGGGATTCAACCCCAACGAGCCGCCGCCATTGCTCGAGCCGAAGGATTTCCTGGTGCTGGAAGATGGAATCCCACAGGAGATCTCATTTTTCGCAGCCGCCGACACGCCGTTCGATCTCGTGTTGTTGCTCGACCTTTCGGGTTCAAACTCCAAGAACCTGAAGATGATTAGAAACTCGGCGAAGCGTTTTGTCGACGCCGCTCGCGATGTCGATCGCATTGCCATCGTCACCTTCACGGATCAGCCCGCACTCTATTCCGGCTTCAGTTTGGATCGCCGCAAGGTGAAAAAAGCGATTGACGAGATGGACGAAGCTATTGGTGGCACAAACTTCTGGGATTCGATGGATTACGTTCTCAGAGATTTGATTCCTCAGGGAGCAGAGTTGCGCCGGAGTGCAATTGTCGTGATGACGGATGGAATCGACAATGCGCTTCCCGAGGTCCCAGGACCGGGATCGAGGCTTTCGTTTGAGGGGCTGCTTGCACGGATCCGGAGCTCCGAGAGCATCGTCTTTCCGATCTATCTCGACACTGAAGAGGAGAACGTCAAGCGTTATCACGTTCCGCGCGCTGCCTACGCGCAGGCTCGCGAACAGCTTAGCCAGATTGCGGGCGTGTGTGGGACGCCGATGTATCGAGCTACGCGATTGAGCGATCTCGATGCGGTGTACGCGCAGGTAGTGCGCGATCTGAGCACTGTCTACAGCATCGGCTACCGTCCCACGAATAAGTCTCTTGATGGTAAGTGGCGCAACGTCGAAGTTCTATTGATAAAGCGAACGGATCTGTTTGCTCGTACGAAACGGGGTTACTACGCCAAGCTCCTTAGCCGCAGGTGAACGCAGATAACGATACCGGGAAAGCTTGTAAATGTTCCGGAGCAGACTATAATGCTCAGGAGCTGACCCAAGCCACGCATTCCACCGCCGCAAAATCGGAGGGTATTTCGATGAGAAGAATTTCCAGCCTCCCAATACTTTCAGTCGCAATCATTCTGTGCTGCGCGATCGTCAACCTGGCGCAAAACCGCGAGAAGTTCGTGATTTCAGCCAAGGCGGGCGGAATCAACGCCATCACCGGGGAGGCCAGTGTTCACCCCCGGGGTGAATCTGACTGGCAACAGCTCATGATCACAGATGATCTGAATGCGGGCGACAGGGTCCGGACCGCCAACGATGGCCGCGTCGAGATTCTTCTGAACCCCGGCTCATACCTGCGCGTCGGCGGTGACTCCGAAGTGGAACTGTCTAACAACTCGCTGGCGAACCTGGAAGTTCGCTTGCTGCGGGGCACGGCCATTGTCGAAGCAACCGGGGCCGACGGCCTCGAACTGAATATCAACATCAGCACCCCGCATACAAAGCTCGCTATCGTGCGGCAAGGGCTTTACCGGCTGAATGTCGTTCCGGGCGACGCCACGGAGCTGATTGTGCGAAAAGGCCGCGTGATTCTCAGCGATTCGCATACGAAGGTTAAAGGCGGGAACAAGGTGGTTTTCAGTGCAAGCGCGGTCTCCGTCGCAAAACTCACCAAAGAAGAGAAGAAGGCCAAGGAAAACGAAGACGTAGACGTTTGGAGTAAGGAAAGGGCTCAAACACTGGCCAAAGCTAACAGGCGCATCAACGATCGAATGCTGACATCGGCGTTTGCTTCGGTTACAGACTTCGACCCGTTTTCGAGACGGTTCGGTCTATGGTTTTTCGAACCACGCCTGCGTTGTTACACGTTCCTGCCGTTCTATTATGGTTGGGGCTCGCCTTACGGGTCGTCATACACCACGTCAGTCTACTTTCCATCTGGTGGGTACTATCCGAGGCACTCTGGATCTAATAACTACCCCGCACCGTCCACCGGCAGCACTGGTGGTCACACATATCCTTCCGGCGGAAACGCTCCTGCTCCGCGTCCGGCTGCGCCATCGTCTAGTATCGGCCGGCCCAGCGACGGCTTCAGACAGCCGAGAATGATCGATCCTGACACTGGGGGCCGAATGCCGCGGAAGAATATCGAGCCGATGCGCCCGAACCAGTGAGTTAAGCGTTCCGGCGTGGTTCTTTCAACAGCTCTTCCAGTTCTTCATTGATTAGAGTTTTGATCTCCGGCTGTTTCAATCCGGCCAAAATTAACTGTGTCAACGCGGTTCGGAGTTGTGCGCGCAGGCGGTCATCGGGCTTTTCCTTGAGTGTTTGGGAGATGACAACGGCGCCAGAGCCGTGCCGCACGCGAATCAAGCCTTCCTTTTGCAGCCGGCGATATGCAAAAGCGACGGTGTTGAGATTTACGCCGAGGTCAGACGCCACTTGCCGCACCGGTGGCAAGAGCGTCCCTTCCCGAAGTTCCCCGCGAGCAATCAGGGTTTTAATCTCATCGACCAATTGCTGGTATAGCGGTCGTGCGTCTCGTTCATCGACGGTTACGAACATATTGTCTGTTGCCTATATACACTAGACAATTCTTTATGTCCAGGGTCATCTTTACAGGATTTGCATGATTTTTCATGATTGATCCTGTAAATCCTGTTAATCCTGTCAAATGATTTCTGTCGCAACGGAGACCGCGGATTGCACAACGCTGTCGAGTGTAGC
>JBKPJS010000549.1:0-6996 GCA_046730815.1 Acidobacteriota bacterium | reverse complement strand
CTCAGCCATGAAGCGAACCCGTTTAAGACCTTGCGCGGCGATGCTGATCTCAAAACCCTCGGGCAAGTTGAGCTCAAATGACTTGCCGTTAGCGAGCGAGATGTGGTGCGGGATCAGTTTCGGAGCAGCTGCTGTTGAATGGACGAAACCTGCTAAGAGCGACAGGAGTGCGATACTTGCGAGTCCTCGGAGAAATGGCATTTCTGAAACATAACACAAAGTCAGTTTACAGGATTTACATGATTATCAGGATTGACATGTAAATCATGTGGAATCTTGTAATCCTGTGAAAAGGCTGGAGCATGACGACGATTCCAGAACAATTGGTGAGGCCATCGCTGCTCGCGCAAGTAGGCATCGTGACGCATGAGCAAGTAATGCGCGAATGCACCATCTATGAGCCGCTCGTACACACGCAGAGCATTGTGACGGCCGTTGAGATAATCAACGATGGCTGACGCCGCATGAAATCCGCTTCCCATCGCCATCGAGATACCGTGCGACGCAAGCGGATCGAAGGCGACAGCACTGTCACCAACCGCTAGCCAGCCGTTTCCAGCTACCGTTGTTAACCGTACGGTGTGTGCTGCAAGGATGCGCGGGGGCGTGGGAAGTCCGCCGCCGTATTTGCACGCACGTTGGGCTGTATACTTCGTTTCGTTCAAGAGCGCGCGCCAGTCATCCGCGCCATTAAGCAGGTCACCGTCGCTCATGTAAACTGCGATCAACTTCCCGCCCGGCAATCGTGATGAATACCACCAGCCCGAAGCAGCAGCCTCCACGAGCGTGAAGGAATCCTCTACTTCGTTTTCAGCCAGTCCAGGAAAGTATGACGCGACACCGATCAAGCGATCGTAGACGACGCGGCGAGCACCAAGCGATCGCGCAAGTTGTGCGCTGCGGCCTGTGGCATCGACGACGAAGTCTGGTTGATATATCTCTATGCCGCAAGGACCTTTCACCGTCAGTTCAAAACGGCCGCACTTCTCTCTCGAGCACTTGACCAGGCGGCGACTCGAATGCCAGCGCGCGCCTTCCTCGACGGCCGCACACATCAGCTCTTCTTCAAATGCCTGCCGGTCTAATCGCCAGCCGGCACCGGCTGCTTCGAAGATGAAGTCTCGCTGTTCGATCGAATTGGATCCCCAAACGAATTGGTTTCCATAAGAAGCGAGATTTCCCCGCCGTCGCAGCCGCTCCGTGAGTCCGAAATGATCCAGGAGAGGATTGATGTTCGGCGGAAGACACTCTCCCACCTTCAGTCGGGGACCGGGCTGGGATTCAAGCACGACCGGCGAGAGGCCACGCCGCGCGAGCGCCAGCCCAACTGCCGCGCCCGCTGGACCACCACCGACGATGATCACGTCTGACGATCCTTTAGAGCTCATCGCGCCGCAGTATGCGTCGTCTCGCGGGCACAGGAACTTCGTCCATCTCCGCGGCGAGTTTGGCAGCCGCCCGTAACGGAATCTTGGTAACTTCTTCCACCGGCGCCTGAATGAGTCGTTCGGCAATCCTGACCTGTTCCCACGTCGGATCAGACTTGGTGAACTCTTCGGCTAAGCCGGTCTCAACCCACAAACGCTCCGGCAGTCCGTGCTGTGCATGATCGCCTGACCCGTCGCGCATTGTGATGATGCCGAGCTTGTCCCACTTGGCGACGTTGTCGTTGATGCGTGTGTCGTAGTCAGGACCAAAGTAGCGCAGCCAATCAACGCGATAGAACAGATGTTTCAAACGCTGTGCGAGGGGCAGGCTCTCGTCGAGCACACGTCTATACGAGCGTTCGCTAAGGACCTGATTAGGAACGCGGGCGGCCCAGAAAGAGGGAAGTGGCAGGTACGTTCCAATCTCATAGCCTGCCAAACAACTCGCCTCGTCCGTTTGCCAGGGAACACCCATCCACCATGTGAGCGTGCCTGGGCCGCTCGACTCGACGACGCCTCCGGCCCCCATCGCCTCTGATGGCGAGAGGCTTGGACCGTAGTCCATTTTTGGTGCTTGATCTTCAGGTAATATGTTGAGACGAAACGGCTCTTTCCACATCGTCGCAACCCGGAGTGTCCAGGTCACCTCGATGCCGGGATGGAATGGACCACCGAGACAGCTTTCAAGATTGGCCTCGTCCAGTGCACGCGGTTGATCGGCAATCGGGTAGTCCTCAAGCGTTGGCGGGCGATCGCGATGCGAGGGATCAGTGTCGAAGTCGCCTTCAGCCCACTGTCGCAACCACTCGTACTGTGTCGGAGTGAGCGCGAGATCCACCATGCCGAGATCCGTGAAGTCGCCGAATGCGTCACCGTAAAAAGGTGGCAACTTTTCAGGCTCCTGATCTTTGAGCACATCGGCAGGATTGCGGAACCAGTTTAAGTAAGACGTGCGTAACGGTTTGTGCTCTTCGGCAGGGCTCGACAATTTGTAGAGCAGATCCGGTTGCGTCAGGTCCGACGGAGATCCGTTTCCAAAGAGAAAGTTGATACCGCCGTTGACCCACTGACTCGTGACTAGCCGCTCGAAGATCGGGAAGATATCCCTCCAGAACGAAGGCCGCGTCGCAGCCGGTGGACCAAACTTCGGCTCGCGGCTGAAAAGATCAAACACGACGTCGTACATCGTCACCACACCGTAGAGACCCTGGCCGTAACTGGGTGGCGTAACAGCTACCATCGCGGGCTCTGCTTCGAACTGCTGGCCATTGATAGTAACCGTCGCTCGCACGGGACCGTCCGAGGTGTCGTCGTGCCAACCATCGTTATTAGCGAAAGTCGTCGCGGGTTTGTGGGTATACGACGCGGAGTGGCCGAAGCCTCCAAGTACGAGCAAACGCCCGGCCTCGTCAGTGCGCAACTCTCCGAGTGGCACCTTCGTGTCCATGAACTTGCCATTATTAAACTGGTAATTCGGGCCTTGAATGTCACGACCGCTGATGGTGCGCGGCCCTGGATCGATAATCAGTTTGAGTCGATCGGCGCCGGTGATTGTTCTGTTGCGCAGTCCGGTGGTCTTGGCATATTTAGGATCCAGATCCATCGCGTTCTCGAACTGGTACCAGGCCGCCTTGCGGTTGGCCAGGTGGACTCGCCAGGTGATGTCCGCCTCATCGGCTGTGATTTCCCTGACAGCTTTGCCAGCTTCGTTCAGGCCATAGATGCGAAACCGCGCAGCTTGTCGCTTCACCCGGCCGGCGCGGTCTTTAAAGCCGTCTTCAGGTTGCGGCACTTGCCCTGGAGCTTCCGGGCCGATGAAATACTTGTCCGGTGAATTGCCGACGCGGGCAATCCCGATGCATGGGTGGATTACATAACGTACGATTTCGTCTGTGGTGGACATGTCGAGATTTGGAGGGACCTATCTGGAGATATTTAGAGCGGCGCAGAATATACACCAGACGGGCATTTGCGTGAGAATATTTTTTGCCGCGGATGAACGCAGATGACGCAAGTCAGATTAGATGAGAAGGGTGGCTTACCCCCATTCTGCAGTCGAAGGAAGAGCGGGGGTTAACCCGCTTCCCGACTCAGGTCTTCCCTCTGATGACCGCAGTGCAAGCCACCTTTTTGGAATAACACCTGAGCGGCAGTTTTATGCCATGAATTTTTCGGACGAAGTGGTGGTACTCTAGGACAGTTTTTCGCAAGCGCGAAACAGATGGACGCTGTAGGTAACAAGATCGGATTTGGGCAGGCAGCCCTGGAGCACATCGATGCGCTCTACGGTTATGCCATGACGCTTACCCGCCATCCATCTGAAGCCGAAGATCTCGTACAGGAAACTTATATGCGAGCGACAGCCGCAGCCAACCGGCCTGATATTAATAGCAATCTCAAAGGCTGGCTGTTCGTTATCATGCGAAACACCTGGCTAAATCATCTGCGGCACCAAAACAGCGGACCTCGTTTCGTCGATCTCGATGAGCCCTCCGTCAGCGAAGCACCCGAGAATCCGCACGTCGTTTACCTGAGGAAACTGGAACAAACGCAAGTGCGCGAAGCCATTGAGAGTTTGCCGGACGCGTACCGCGAAATCATCTTGTTGCGCGACATTGAAGGATTTACTTATCAGGAGATCGCAACTGTGCTCGATTGTCCGGCCGGCACAGTAATGTCCAGATTGGGACGCGCGCGTGGGAAACTTCGAAAACTGCTGCACAGGTCATCTGTGAAACCTTTGGTGATGACTAAGAGGGGTTAGTAGTTTGAAAAGGTGTGAAGACATACGTGGACGGTTGACGTTGTACCTCGACGGCGAGTTGCAGGGCGACGAGCGCGCGACTGTCGAGACACACTTATCTGATTGCGAATCGTGCGCGTCTATTTTTGCGAGGGAGCTCGGCTTTCTCAACGCGGTGAGAAAGAGTGGACCGTTGCACGTAGCCTCATCCGAGCTGCGCGCTAAAGTTCAAAAGGTTTTTGACACCGCGGCGGGCGCTCAATTTCATGGCCCTCCCAGGACGGCACGAAGCCAGTCGAGATTTAGCTGGGTTATGACGGTTGCAGCGGGATTACTTGTCGTGCTTCTCCCGTTAGTGGTTTGGCGTATCGTCAGGCAAACTGAAACACCTTCAACTGCGCAACCTTCCATTTTTGCACTCATGGCTGCCGACACTCATTTGCGTCACACGCGCGGGCAATTGCCGCTGGAGATGGAATCGGCGAGCCCGCACGACATCTCGGAGTGGTTTGCGGGCAAGGTCAAGTTCAGTGTCAAGTTGCCGAACTATCAGGAGTCGTCGGGGCAGGAAAAGTTGTACACGTTGGAAGGTGCGCGGCTGGTTGGTTTTCAGAATGACTACGCGGCCTATGTTGCCTACCGGATGGCGGATCGGCCGATCACCCTCGTGATTACATCGGATTCCATGGCGCGTCCTTCCGGAGGCGAACAGATCGCCTCAAGGGGCCTAACGTTTCACTACAATGCTATTGACGGCCTGAAAGTGCTTACGTGGTCCGATCGCGGATTGACCTACGCGCTGGTTTCCGACCTCGACGAGCGCGGCCAGAAGTCATGCATCGTCTGCCACCAGGGCACGAAGGACCAGGACTTCATCGAACCTCTCAAGCCACATTAGTTTTTCATCCGCGTCATCTGTGGCTAAGATCGTGAGTACATTTTAATAATGCGCTCGATCGCTTCGCGGCAGACTTTACAGAAGTGATCCGTGCGTGAAAACATGATGCAGTCGACCTCGGGACGGTAATAGCCGCGCGCTTCGTACATCGCGCCTTCGAACGCTCCAACCTGGCCGAAGTGCTTCTCGTCCGCAAACATTTTCTGCTCGTGTGCGAGCTCCTCTTTGAAGAGAGCTTCCATCTCTTCTTCCGGCCGCTTGTCTTTTCGTAACTGCACACGCCGCTTCTGAATGTCTCGTGAGTAAGCTTCAAATGCCTCTTTGTTCCACAGCGTGGGAATCGGCGTTGTGTTCGAAGCAAGGTGACGCCATTTCAAATTGTTGACATCGAGTAGCGCGGTGACATTGGGCTCCCACGGCTCAACTCGATCGGTGGCCGGAGCATAAGCTACTGACGACGTGTAGTATTCGTCGGCAAGTGCTGCGAAGTGATGGCCAAACTCGTGGACGAACACGTAGTTCGCAAATGCATTGTCAGCAGCAACTGTACTGTAGAGATTGAAGATTCCACCGCCGCCGTAAGTTCGGTTGTTAACTATTACTTCGACGAACTCGTAAGGCGCGAACTGCGCTGTGCGTCGCAACGCGCGATTGTCGAAAGTTAAGACGTACCTCTCAGATCCAAAAGCATCGTAAGTTGCACCGATCGGCGAGTCGCGATAAATGCCGGTCGAGGGCCTCGAAATACCTGACTCGGCGGCCGGCGGAGACAGTGCCCAAACGTTGAAGCTCTTGCGATTCTCTTTGAAGGGCGAAGTCGAGAAGAGCACTTCCGTGAGGCGGCGCGCGTCGGCCTCAAACTTTTTTGCCTCGGCAGCGGTGTAACCATCGCCGAGAATCAGGAAGTCGACCCTCGTTTCCGGCTCGCCTGTTTTCTGAATCGCTATCACCGGAGCGGGCGCCACCGGCTTTGAGCGATCGACAAATTGATCAGCGGGATCCAGCGTCGTAGTCCAAATGTCCTGAAAGACATTCTTCGCGTCACGTTTCTTCAAGACGATGCTGATCGGCGAAGTTGGAGCAGGGAAGCGCAGCGACTCCTGAAACGTGCGCCGCATTGTCTTGGCCTCATCCGTCGTTTCCCACTCGCCGTAAATCGAGGCAAAGCCACGCGAATAGAGAAGCTGCTTCGTCTTGGCGTCGCGAACTTCGAATAAATACTTGCCGAGATTTGACGAATCGATCGACTGTGCCGGATCGCCCGGCCAGGGAAGCGGCTCAATCACCACCCGGTCGATGCTGAACACTTCCTGCGAAGCGTCTCCGGTGTGGTAGTAGTCGAGCCGCATCGTTTGCGGCGCGGCAAAGGCAGCCGTGCCAAATAGAAAAAGAAGGATTGTGATGGCGAAGGCAATTTTCATAACGCCGATTATACAGATCTCGGTTTGGAGTTCAGCCTTAAGGCTGCTGCCCTGCGCACAAGCTGAAGCTTGAACTCCAAACTGCGTGCTATACTGTTGGACTTTATGGCTAGCGTCCTCGAGATCATCCCACTCGGCGGTATCGGCGAGTTTGGAATGAATTGCATGGCGGTGCGGTACGGCGACGAGATGTTGATTCTCGACGCCGGGATGGGCTTTCCCGAGGAATCGGCATATGGCGTCGACGTTTCGATCCCAAACTTCAATTTTCTGGACGAGTACCGCGACGATATCACCGCGATAGTCCTCACGCACGGTCACGAAGATCATCTGGGCGCGCTGCCGTACCTGCTCAAAAGATTCAACGTTCCCGTCTATTGTTCCCACTTCACGGCCGGCTTAGCCGAAAGCAAACTCGAAGAGCACGAGTTGCTCGGCGACGTGTTGCTCCATCGCGTGGAGCCGCGAGATGTGGTCGATATCGGCGTCTTTCAGGTGGAGTTCATA
>JBKPJS010000548.1:0-6903 GCA_046730815.1 Acidobacteriota bacterium | reverse complement strand
TTTGCGCGGCAAAGAGATCTTCAGGGGCGGCTTCGTAGCCCAGCTCCCGATTTGGACTGACGTTGCGAAGGCGATAAAGACTCGCTGCGCCCGTTTCCGAAACTCCTCCGATTAATCCGCAGCATTCCTCCGGGGCCGTTTCGCGAGCATGTGCGATCATCGCATCCAGATGTTCGCGACGGAGTTGAAGCGGCGGCATGGTCAATCTTCAACGACTCGAAGATGCAGTTCTTCCAACTGTTTCGGATCGACCTCGCCTGGAGCATCAATCATCAAGTCCGCGGCCGAGGCTGTCTTTGGAAATGCAATGACATCTCGCATGTTGTCGGTGCCGGCAAACACCATCATCATTCGATCGAATCCAGGGGCAATGCCGCCGTGAGGTGGCGTGCCGTACTCGAGTGCGTCGAGGAAAAATCCAAATCTCTCGCGAGCTTCTTCAGTAGTCATTCCCAACGCTTTGAAAACGAGACGCTGCACGTCGCGTCGATGAATACGAATCGATCCACTCGCCATCTCGACGCCGTTAATCACCGGGTCGTAAGCTTTGGTGCGAATCTGGGCCAGTAGATTCGTTTCGCCGCCTTCAACCGCTCGGTCCAGTAGCTGTAAATCTTCGTCGACTGGAGATGTGAACGGGTGGTGCATGGAATAGTAGCGACCATCTTCTTCGTGAAACTCAAACATCGGAAAGTCAGTTACCCACAGCGGCGCATAAACGTTCGCTGGAATCAGGTTCTCTCGTTTCGCAACTTCGTTTCGTAATGCGCCGAGGCTTGCAGCAACTATCTTTGGCTTCCCTGAAACGATCAGGACGGCGTCGCCTTTTTGCGCGCCCGCGACGCTCGCGATCCTGCTGACCATATCCGCGCCCAGTGCCTTCAGCAGTGAAGATGAGGTCTCATCGCCCAGCTTGACCCAAGCGAGCGCTCCCGCACCGTAACGTTTTGCAAACTCCTGCAAGTCATCGAGGACCTTGCGCGAAAGATTTGCGCCACCGGGCACGACCAGTCCCTTAACCTGCCCGCCCGCGCTCAAAGCGGAAGCGAAGGGTGGAAACTGAGTGCCTTCGACAGCTTGTGCTAGATCCTGCAACTCGAGGCCTGTGATTCGCAGGTCAGGTTTATCAGAGCCGAATCGCGTCATCACTTCGGCGAAAGTAAAACGTGGAAATGGTGTTGGCAGATTGACGTCGATGAGTTTGAAGACCGATGCGAAAAGTCCTTCGATCAACGTGTAGACCTGATCGAGTGTCGCAAAGCTCATCTCAACGTCGAGCTGCGTGAACTCCGGTTGCCGGTCGGCCCGCAAGTCTTCGTCACGAAAGCAGTGCGCGATCTGAAAGTACTTATCGAGACCGCCAATCATGCACAACTGTTTAAAGAGTTGTGGCGATTGCGGCAGCGCAAAAAACTTTCCCGGAAAAATGCGCGATGGGACGATGTAATCGCGCGCGCCTTCCGGGGTCGATTTGATCAAAATGGGAGTTTCGATTTCGCTGAACCCCTGCTCAGTCATGTAACGGCGGATCTCGTTGAGCACGCGATGACGAAGATGCAGGTTCGCCTGTAGCTGCGGCCGGCGCAGATCGAGATAGCGATACTTCAACCGCAGATCTTCACTCGCGAGCGCATCCGGGGAAGCATCGAGCTGGAACGGAGGTGTGCGTGCATCGTTGAGCGTCAACAACTCTCGCGCGTGAACCTCGACATCGCCCGTCGCCAGCTTGGGATTGCGTGTGTTCTCAGCCCGCGCCACCACTGTGCCCGACACGGCGATTACATATTCCCCACGCAGCTCCTTGGCTTTCGCGTGTGCGTCGGCCGCATCTTCAGCGTTGAATACGACTTGAGTAATACCGGCGCGGTCGCGCAGATCGATAAATGTGAGCTCGCCAAAGTCACGACGCTTTGCCACCCATCCCATGAGTACCACCTGCTTGCCGATGTCGCCGGGGCGCAGGTCTCCGCAGGAATGCGTGCGTTCCAGGTTTCCGAGATTATCCAACATTTAATCTGCGTAATCTGCGGTTAAACTGCCTGTGCAATCTCCAAACGATTCCCACCAGGATCGCGAACATAGAAGCGCGACCAGCCGGCCGTTGGCATATCGTCCGGGAAGATCTCGACGCCCGCACTGCGAAATTGTCTCTCAGCTTCAGCAAGGTCGCTGACTGTGTAACAAACGTGTCGCTTGCTTAGACAATCCTCTCCCCGCACTTCCTCAATCGAGAGATGGAGCTGCATCTGACCGAGTTGATACCACGCACCACCACGTGCACGCGACGCTTCCGGCTTAGGCACCTCTTGCAAACCCATTACGACGCCATAGAAATGCTTCGCCGCGTCTTCGAGCGACTTAGGCACAGTGACGTTGACGTGATGGAGGCTCGCCTTCATTTGTGCTTTTCAGAAAAGCCTGCCGCCGCATCGAACTGCTTCTCTCGATCCGCGACGCCCGGTTTTTCTGTCAGGTAAGCATTGAAATCTGCCGACCGATTTCGCGGGATGCTCAACGATTTCCACTCCGCGGAACGAAAGTGCTTCGCAAGAAATACGATCTGGCCGATGTGATAAGAGTAGTGCATTAATTGACGATTGATGGCCTGTACGATCGTGTGCTCCTCGCCTCGAATGGTAACCTTCTTTTCGAAGTCTTCGGGACGCAGCGGTTCTAGTGCGTCAAAGACCGATTTCCAACCGCGTTCCCAGTAAGCGAGCACGTCATCTTTACTCGTCTGCGGCTCAATCACAAACTCCATATCGCGATTGCGACTCGGCTTCTCTCCATCAGAAGTCAGAAAGTCAGTCCAGCGAGAGAGCATGTTTCCCGCGATGTGTTTCATCACGATAGCAACACTGTTTCCTTCTTCGTCGAGAGTTACAAAAAATTCTTCGTCTTTCAATTGCGCGATGGCTTTCTCAGCAAGCTTCTTGTAAGCCCGCAGAGCCGAAAGCGCATCGTCAAGATAGTTTTGAACTATAGCTTCATTTGGCATCGTTTACCTCTAAGACAGTTTTAAATGATTCTCAAGATGGACATGTAAATCATTGCGCATCACGGCCCGCTGCTCGCCAGTTCGCATATCTTTCAGCGCCACTTGGCCTTTTGCCGCCTCCTCTTCACCTAAAATCGCGACAAACGGCACGCCGAGCGACGAAGCATATTTAAACTGTTTACCGAGCTTATCAGTCTCCGGATACAAATCAACTCGCAAGCCTGCGGCGCGTAATTCCTGCGCCAACTCTATAGACTGCGAAATAGAATCTTTATTCCATATCGCCACCATCACGTCTGCCGGCGAAGAATCCAATCGCGACGGAAACATGTTCTTTTCGCTCATCACGACGAGAATTCTTTCGAGACCCAACGAGAAGCCACACGCAGGAATATCCTGGCCTAAAAACATTCCGACCAGGTTGTCGTAACGTCCGCCACCGGCAAGACTGCCGGAAAGATCCTTCACGTTGATTTCCATGATCGCGCCGGTGTAGTAAGAAAGTCCACGCGCGAGACTCGGATCGATCTTCAACCGATTTGAGATTCCCGCTGCCTCCGCGTAGTCCATTATCGACTGCAACTCATCTACACCCTGGGCGCCTAACTCATTGTCGCCGACAAACTCCACGATGCGGCCGAGCACAGCCTTATTCAACGCTTGCTGCGGTTTGTCGCCAACAGCAATTTCCGCCGCGCGTTCGAGCGAAGTCAAATCCGAAAAGAAATTCAGCAATCGATCACCGGCTTGTTCTTCAACACCGCGTGCAGCAAACTCCTGCTTCACTCCTTCGCTTCCGATCTTATCCAACTTGTCCAAGGCAACGAGGGCCGCGTCGTGCTTATCCAAAGCGACGCCGGCAATAGCGAGAATTGCAGTCAGAGCTTTTCTGTGGTTGAGTCGCACACAGAAGTCGCTGAACCCCAGCTTCACTAAAACTTCACTCGCCGCGGCACAAATCTCCGCTTCCACAATCATCGAGCGCGATCCGAGCACGTCGACATCGCACTGGTAAAACTCGCGATACCTGCCGCGCGCGGGCCGGTCTGCACGCCACACAGGCTGAATTTGATAACGCTTGAAAAACTTTGGCAGCTTGTCGCGGTACTCCGCAACCACGCGCGCGAGCGGCACTGTTAAATCGTAGCGCAACGCCAGATCAGCTTCACCGGTTTCCTCGTGGACACCTCGCTTCAGTATCTTGTAGATGAGTTGATTACCTTCTTCGCCATACTTGCCCATCAGCGTTTCGATGTTTTCCACGGCCGGCGTTTCGAGCGGCTCAAAACCATAGCGCTCGTAGACGTCTCTAATCACACCGATGACGTATTCGCGTTTGCGAACGTCTTCGGGCAAAAAGTCGCGCATGCCGCGCGCCGGTTGCGTCTTCGATGATGGCATTACTTAATGTTCTTCTTCGCGCCTTTGCGCGAGAAAATTCTTACATCGACATTCGATACTCACGAGTGTAATCAACGTAATTCCTCCAAAACACTTCAAGGTCTACCACTTCCTGATCCGTCAGTGGACGCTTTACTCTCGCGGGAAATCCCATCACCAGCGATCTCGGTGGGATTATCGTTCCGGGACTGACGAGTGAACCAGCCGCGACTAACGACTTCTCGCCGATGCGCACGTCGTCGAGCAGAATCGAACCTATTCCAATCAAGCATCCACGCTCGACGTAGCATCCGTGCAGAGTAACACTATGGCCCACCGTTACTTCTGTCTCGAGAATCGTCGGATGCGTTCCATTGCGCACGTGAATCACAGAATTGTCCTGCACGTTCGAGCGGTCGCCGATACGAATGTAATGAATGTCGCCGCGAACCGTGCAATTGCACCAGATTGAAGCTTCCTCCCCGAGATGCACGTCGCCGATTACTTGAGCGCTGGGTTCCACATACGCGGTCGGGTGAATCTGCGGATGGACCCCACGAAACGGTCTAATCATGATTTTGTCGAGATAGTAACATAGTCACGCGTGTGCTAAATTGCGTCCATGACCCGGCGCATACTTTTTCTGCTGGCAGTTGTCCTATCAACCTCCTGCACGGGCTCACTGTTCAAGGTCAAACCGGTAACTGACTTGCCGCCTCTGCCGGGCAACTCGCGCAGCGCTGACGCCGGCGGCGTAACGATCCGCGTGGCGCCTTTGCTTAGCGACGACGAGAGCCAGGAACTATTTGAAGCAAATCTGCCGCTCAGCGGCGTGTTGCCGTTGCGTGTCGAATTAGCTTTTCAGAGTGGCGTGCCTGTGGAAGTAAAGCGCGCGCGGTTTCATTTGCGTGATAGTCAAAACAAAGAATGGAAACTGTTGTCGCCGAAGAGCGCTATTTCGAGGATCATGAAAGCTAACGGAGTCTTCGCCTACAATCCAAACTCACGTAAGCAATTTGAGAAGGAGTTTGGCGCTTATGCCATCGATCTGAAAACGCCAATTTCTTCGAGTGATACGCGCCGCCAGGGATTCCTCTTTTTTCAAACTCCCGACAAGGGTCCTGTTCAATCGGGCCAACAGTTAACCCTCACCGTCGAGCGTCTGCCGCAAACAGCGTCAGTGGATATAAACTGAGGCACACAAGCCACAACATTTGTGACTTATGTGCCTCTTTGTGGCCTGTTCTAGTTTTGAGGCGTTAGCCCCTTGGACCAGTGGCCCTCAGAGTCACCTCAGTTCCGGCCGTCAGGGCAAGATCGTTCGGACCCTGAACGTATACCGAACCTGCGCCGGCGCCGGCGCCAATGACGGCGCCAATTGCCGCGCCTTTACCGCCGCCTGCAATCGCGCCGATGATCGCGCCAACCGCAGTACCGATGGCTGTACGAGTGACCGTCTTATTGGTTTGGTCGCTTTCGCGTACCGCACCTTCATTGTCAACACGGACCACTTCTCCACTCGGCGTCCGCACGCTCTCGAGGATGCCGGCAAAGCGATAGCTCTGTCCGTCTCGCAAGCGAATCGTATCGAAGTCCAGCGTCATCTCCGAACGTCCGCTGACTCGACCGCCGCGACTGACGTTAATCACAGACCCTTCGATCGTAGCGCCCTCATACTGTCCCCCTCGCACAGTCATCGTGAAGCGTTCACCTTCACGAATGTTCTGAGTCGACAGGTCGTTGTTGAGCACCGCAACGATCTCTGTTCCGTTTGGAATAACGAAATTTCCCGTTGCTACGTCACCACCGACTGGCGAACCTTCTCGATTGGTGTCGTAAATGTTCAACTGGGCAACATCAGAAGTCCTATCGTAGTAGGTCTTGACGGTAATCGGTTGATTAAAGCGATCGCTGTAGAGCGTGCGCGTGACCAGCAACTCACGGCCATCATTCGACGGATCGAAGGTCACTGTGAAGTCGTTTGCCCGCTCGCCCGTTCTGACGATCGTCAGGGCGTCTCCCGACAAGCTCGCGCGAACACGGACACTACGCCCTCCCGGCGCAGTTTCAACCTGCTCGCGGCCATCGGCGACGAAGTTGATCTGCGGCGCACGCGTGGACGCGATAGTTACCGAGTTTCCACGACGATCGATCGCCAGCATTTGCGGTGGATCGAATCGCCGCAACAAATTATCGTAAACTCGCTGCCGCTCGGCTGCGGATAAGGTCCTCGTAGCGTCATCCACAACCCTGCGCGCATCGTCTCCGCGGCTGGTATTCAGGCGGAAGGTGCCGGTTAGATCGCGGCTCGTGCCATAACCACCAGAAGAACCGCCACTCGGAACTGTCGACCAGTTCGAGGCAATGTTGAAAGCACTCGCCAGGCGATCGAGATCCTGCCGCATAGTGTTCCAGTTGTTTTCGGCCTGATACGACAACTGGCGATTGGTAATGTAGTTGTTCAGGTAGGCAGCACGCTCCAACACATTGCGTGCATCCGATGACGACGACTGCCGGCTATTCAC
>JBKPJS010000547.1:0-3272 GCA_046730815.1 Acidobacteriota bacterium | reverse complement strand
AACAGTTTCGATCCGGTGAAGATATTCAGGTCGACTGGAATGCCGAAACCGGCATCGAGCTCTCGGCCTCAAAAGTCGTCGTCGACGAGGTCGAGAACCCCGCCACCGAACTCTCTATCGATGAAGCGCGCGAGCTCGCCGGCGACGAAGTCGAGCTGGGCGACGCGCTGTTGTTGCCGTTGCCGATGGAAGAGCTGGGACGCATCGCCGCTCAGACAGCCAAGCAGATCCTGTTTCAGAAAGTTCGCGACGCCGTTCGCAGTAACGTCTACGAGCAGTACATCGACAAGATTGGCGACCTCGTTAACGGTTACGTCAAGAGATTCGAACGCGGCAACATCATCGTGGACCTCGGCAATCTCGAAGCGATTCTGCCGCGTTCGCAGCAGTCACGCGGCGAGCAGTGGAACCAGGGCGAGCGCATTCGCGTTGTCATAAACAACGTGTCAAAGGAATCGCAAGGTCCGCAGGTAGAAGTTTCGCGCACTTCTCCCGAGCTCTTACTGCGATTGTTTGAAATGGAAGTGCCGGAGATCTACGACGGCACAGTCGTGATCAAATCGGCTGTGCGCGAACCGGGCGAACGCGCCAAGATCGCCGTGATGTCAAACGAGCGCGATGTGGATCCGGTCGGCGCTTGCGTCGGTATGAAGGGTTCACGGGTACAGGCAATCATTCGCGAGCTGCGTGGCGAGAAGATCGACATTATCGAATGGTCGGACGAGCCGTCGGTATTTGCCGCTAACGCGCTTTCACCCGCGAAAGTTAACCAGGTCAGGATCACCGATATCGAAAACCGGCAGATGGAAGTCATCGTCAACGAAGACCAATTGTCGCTGGCAATCGGCAAGCGCGGCCAGAACGTTCGGCTCGCCACCAAGCTCGTCGGTTGGAACATTGATATTCGCAGCGAGGAAGAGATCAAGCGCGAAGTCACCGAACAGATGGGCGCGCTCATCGCCTCTGGCGAGTCAGTGCCGCTCTCCGCTATCGAAGGGGTTACTGCGCAGCAGGCCGAGGCTCTCGCCGCACACGATATCAACGATATCGATGCCCTGGCGCAAACAACTGTTGACGATCTCGTCGAGTTCCTCGATCTGAGTTTGGACGAAGCGGAAGTGATCTTGAACGCGGCTCAGGCGGTTGTCGCGCTGCGGAATCGCAGTTTGGGCGAAGGTGAAGAAGTGCCCGGGGAACCGCACGCAGTTTCAGCAGAGTTCGACGACTCGATTCACGAAGAAGTCGAACCGTCATCTCAAATGACCGCCGCCGGGTACGACGAGGCTGTCGAGAATGGCGTT
This sequence comes from Acidobacteriota bacterium, assembly GCA_046730815.1. Classification (GTDB taxonomy): domain Bacteria; phylum Acidobacteriota; class Blastocatellia; order Pyrinomonadales; family Pyrinomonadaceae; genus PSRF01. Next base: position 1,971 of record JBKPJS010000547.1, on the reverse strand, counting down.
CCCTTCAGAGCGGAATCTGAAATCCGCGCATGGGAATCAGCCGATCCGGTTTCGCTGACTGAGGCCGAGCCAATCCCGGCAGACGAGATCGCTTTGCAGGAACCTGGTCGCGACTTGCGGCCTGACACCATCACGCCATCTCCTGACATAACTTCCTCGGGGGTCGAAGCCTTCGAAAACATCGAGGAAGTTGCGGAAGAAATGCTGGCGGAAGATGAAGAGCTTGCTTCAGCGGCCACCACCGAAGAAGCAGAAACATCGGCTCCCGCAGTTTCGGAAGATGCTGCATCAGGCGGGAGCGCGGACGACGATGAGAACCAGTGATGCAGCCACGTAGTAACAACACAAATTCGGTCTATTCGGGCCGTTTGTGTTGCCCGCTTAGCCCCAGCTGTCACGCGCCGAACTTCTGATCGACGCTCTGTAGTGCTTGGGCATGCGGTGCCCAATCACTGATAGTCGATAGGACGCACGAGCAAGCGTCGAGAAGGAGTGCATGACAGTTTCCTCTAAAGTTCGTATTTACGATCTCGCCAAAGAATTAAAGCTCGATACGAAGCGACTCATCGAAGAGGTGCGTCGTGAGGGTGTCGATGTAAGTGTTCCCTCTAACTCGGTATCCAAAGAGCTGGCCGAGAAGATTCGGAACAAGTACTTCCCGAAGAAGGAAACCGCCGTCAAGCGCGCCGTTAAAGTTGTGAAGCGCGCGTCGCTGCCGACTCCGGAAGCACCAGTGGTCGAAGCGGAACCGGAGGTTCAAGAACCTGAACCGGTTGTAACCGCTCCAGCACCGCCGGTCGAGCCACCGCCAGTGGTTCCGGCGCCGCCCAAGCAACAACCGGTTACCAAGTTAGTGAGGAAGCTGGCGCCCGCGGTTCGTGCAGAAGCTCCGCCGGTAGAGGAAGTGATTGAGGCGCCCGCGCCGCCGGTGATTATTCAGACGGAAGCGGTTGCTGAACCAGAGATAATTCAGGAGCCGATCATAGCGCCGGAAGTTGTGGCTCCGACAAATGGCGCTGAACAAAGAACCGCGCCTGTTCCTTCGCGACAAGTCAGAGTTTTGCGTCCCACCGCAGCCGCGCTGAATGCCGGCATCCGGCCGGGAGAACGTGCTCCGGTGCCGACGCCGCCACCAACAATCACGCCAAAGGAACGCGTCGATCGCAGCTCGCGAGTCAGAGAACGTCCTTCCCTGCCTCGATCCGAACGTCTGGGGACGCCCGGCGAGACGGCGACTCCGCAGACTACTTACATTCCACCGCCCGATGCTGGCCGTCGTCGTTCAAGACGCAGCAGTCCGCGCGGTGGCAGAAAGATTGAGGGCAAGGCCGGAAGATTCGAAAGGGGCGATTTCATTCCGCCTCCGAAGGCGTTGTCGCTCGAGGATCGTATCGCTGGTCGACTCGAGATGCCGGGTTCGGGCGAACTAAAAGAGGTGCGCCTGATCGAAGGTTCTACGGTTAAGGAGTTTGCGGAGAAACTCGGAATCAAGCCAAAGGACGTAGTGACGTTGCTGTTGCAGCGCGGCGTCTTCGCGACTATCAATCAACCGTTGATGGACGACGTAGCAGCGGATCTCGGCAAACGATTCGGCTACGACGTTTCATTCGTCCCGTTTGAAGAGATGGTGGCTGAGGAAGAGTTTGAAGAACTGATCGCTGCGGATGCGGACGACGTCGAATTGCCGCGTGCGCCCGTGATCACAGTGATGGGCCACGTGGATCACGGTAAGACGTCGCTGCTCGACGCGATTCGTACCACCGACGTCGCCGGCGGCGAAGCAGGTGGCATCACTCAGCACATCGGCGCGTACAGCGTGCAGGTGCCGAATCCGGACAATCCTGGAGAGACTCGGCGCGTCGTGTTTCTCGACACGCCGGGCCACGAAGCGTTCACCATGATGCGCGCACGCGGCGCCAAGGCGACCGACATCGTCGTGCTCGTGGTGGCTGCTGACGACGGAGTCATGCC
>JBKPJS010000546.1:0-2501 GCA_046730815.1 Acidobacteriota bacterium | reverse complement strand
GTCGGCGTGTAGACCGGCAGTAGCAACACGTCGTGACCACGCGCCATCAGCTCGGTGGCCATCGCATTGTCGCGCAGGCAACTGCCGCAATACATTTTGCCTGCCCCGCCTGTGAGATAAAGAATTCTCACCTCAACTCCTCAGACGGCAACGGCGTGTTGAAATGCGCGGCGCGCGTAAAGGTGTTCAAAGAGATTGCCCTCGTGCGGCTGGTCCCAACCGATTTGATTGGTTGGAAGCGCGCCGACGTTGAGACGATCGATGCGCGGTGAGGCGACCAATGCCTGGATCAGTTTTGGATCTCTGGTGATGGCTGTTACTACCAAACTCGGACCCAGCCATCTCGAGATCTCTTTTTGGTCCACCTTCACAACGCTCGCAAAAGGAAAGAGAAACTCTTTCGTCGACAGCGGATGATCCGGGTCACAGCGGACAATCGTGGGAAGCAGGTACGAACAGTTGTTCCAGTTGACGAGACGTTCACCGTCGCGGTAAACGGCAGTAACGTCACGCGCGCCTGGTTCGGTCAAGCCTTGATCGATGATCGCGTTAATACGATTTGCGATCTGCGGATCGACAAACGGCGCGAGTTGAGCGCGCTCGTCGTCGGCTGCGCGGGGGACGATCTGGGCGAGCTTCTTCGCGAGGGCTTCAGCGATCTCTTCGACGTGCGCGGGCGCCCAAACCGCTGAAGCGTTGACACACGAGCGACCGCCGTTATCGGCAATCGAAGCGATCATCACGTCGAGGTATTGTTCCCAATCATCAACGCAATCTTCACCGATGATGATTTTGCTGTAGCCTGGTCCATGTATCTCGACACGCGGATCGTTTTCCCACATGCCGGTGGTTGACGCGTCGCCAAAAACCATCGAACGGCCACAGCCACGCAAGATCTCTCCCGCGCCGGCGTGATCGGTGGGATAAAAACTAAAAGTTTCACGCGGCGCGCCAGCTTTGATTAACGACTGAATAATTCTATACGGCGTCCAGGGCTCGGCGCTGCCCGGTTTGAGCACAAGCGGAATGCGAAGTGGAAACGCAGGAATCCATAGTGAATGCACGCCGGGTGAGTTGTTTGGCAACACCGCGCCGAGCGATTGAGTGCGCGGAAAGAAACTCACCGCGTGGCCTTCCGATTCACCAAAGCCACGATCGAGAATATTCCAATCGAGATTTCGTGTGAGGCCATTAAGAACGCTTTCCATGCTGGCGAGCATGCTCTTGATCTTGAGCAAGTTTCTGCGCCCGAGGACGTAAGGCATTCCGGTCGTGGCTGAAACTTGTTTCACGTAGTCTTCGGGTGTTTGGGCCGAGTCGCCGAGCGGTAACGAGTCGTTGGTGAAATGCTCGGCGGCGCGAGAACAGATGTTCACGAGTTCGCGTGTTGAGAAGCGTGCCAGGTTTGTTTGTGCGATGTCCTGGTGTCGAAGGTCGCGGCGAATCAGGCCTGCGTTGGCCTGGCTGACTTCGACAAAGATTTCGCGGGTTTGATGATGAGGGACTCGCGCGATGTCGAGGCTTTTATAAGGATTGCCGTGGCGCAAGATGGGAAGGTGAATCATGGACAGGATTACAGGATTTACAAGATTTACAGGATTTCAAATCGGTAATTGGAAATCGACAATCGGCAATTAATATACGCCTTCGACGACACTCGTTTGGAGACGAGAAAATGGGCGGACGTTGCGCACGCCGTCCCACGGATAAAGATCGCAAGGGGGCTCACGCTCGGCTTCGTCGCGTTCAAGAAATCGGGGCATGAAAAACTCTTTCGTCAACGTAGTCAAACGCACGCGTCCAGTCTCACCATACTCCACCACGCGATCCGGCTGGTCCGGATCGACAACTTCAATCATCGCCCTTGGCCTAGGTGGATAATAGATGATGGCGTAGTTGTCTTCCACCTGGCGCGGTTTGTGCACCGCCAGCCCCATTAGCGTGTTGCCGTAGGTCGGCGCGAAGTACGCCCCTTCCAGTAACTCTTCGACTGCAAAGCGATGAAACTGCGGCGTCATTTCAGTGCCACCACAAAACACCCCGGTTATTCCCATCCTCTTGAGCGACACTTTTTCGCAGAGTGCTTCCAGAAGTTTAGGAGTAGTGAAAAGGCAACGAATGTTGTCGTGCGCGCGCAGCAGCGTCAGACCTTGTTCGACGACGTGTTGCTTGTACTGCTCAGCCATCTTCGGCTGGCCCATCTTGATCAGTTTAATGACCCAGCGCGGATCGAGATCAACCATGAAACAGATGCCGCCGCGATATTGGGCCAGGTGCTCGACCGCGAGACGCAGACGGCGCGGACCAGTTGGTCCAAGTGATAACCAATCGGAGTTTCGGGGAAAGAATTCCTCGGGCAACGTTTCACTGAATGCTTCATAGTCGAGTCGAAAATCTTCGATGTTGATGCGCGACTTCGGCACGCCTGTGCTTCCACCGGTCTCAAACGTATAAACAGGCCCCCCGGCATAACCCTTTGGCACCCAGCGACGGACTGGACC
>JBKPJS010000545.1:0-9398 GCA_046730815.1 Acidobacteriota bacterium | reverse complement strand
CCTTCGCCAACCACTTCTCCGTCAATACTAATTTCTATTGGAACTGCGTACTTCATTTATTTCGTTCTCCTGATCATAATTGTGCTTTATATCGCTCGATGGTTGCAACCGAGGACATCTTGATCGAATTAAAAGAAATGCGTTTGCGCTGTTTGTGCTTCTTTGGGGCGGGAAGGTTTTTTGACTGTGCGAACCGAGCGCTAGGCCCCGTGGCATTTTTTGTATTTCTTGCCTGATCCGCACGGACAAGGATCATTTCGTCCAGGCCGAGGAGTTTCATATCGGACTGTGGGATTCTTCAACTCGTCACCCGTGACGAAACGCCAATGCCCGTCTTCGCGCTCGAACAAACTCTTTTCACGGTGGCTCTGGTCCTTTCCACCTTGCGTAAACCGCGCTTCGAACGACACCAACGCCTTATTCTCGTCGATCTGCTTTGTCTCAAAGATTTGCAGTCCATGCCAGGTTGACGTTTCCGACCATTCGCGAATAAAGGAAAGGTCAACTTCTTTTCGTGTGCGCGAATGAGTCGAGGCCACGATGAAGTCGATGGCGCCCGTTACAAAAGCAGAGTAACGGGCGCGCATCAACTCTTCCGCGGTTTGACTCTCGCGCGTGCCATCGATGATCGGACCACAGCAATCTGAGAAAGCAGCGCCAGATCCGCACGGACAAATCTGATTGTTTTCAGTCATGAGAAGATCTCTCGCGCAAAGACGCAAAGGCGCAAAGCGCTACCGCGTTTCTAAGGGGTTTCTGTGCGCTTTTACGTCTTTGCGCGAGAAGTATTTAGTCCAAAATTGATGATGTCTAATGATATCATGTGCGCCTCACGGAGGAACCCGACTATGATGACTCGCCGAACTGGCCGACGCGTTCCACTCCTGCTATTGATAGCTGTTGGGATTTTCGGCCTCTCGTCATTCGACTCACAATTCTACTGGACCACCAAAGCACAAGACGCCGACGCCTATGAGGAAGAACTCCTGAAAGGCAAAGATCTTTACCGCCAACACAAGTACGAAGAGGCGCTGAAGAGTTTCAAGCGTGCCAACGACATGCGCGAGAAAAAATGCGTCGAGTGTCTTGTCTGGATGTCGGAGACGTACTTCGCGCTCGAAGCCTACAAAAACGTTATCGAATCAAGCGACAAGGTGATTGAGCTCGCTAACGGCGACGGGCAACTTACTATGAAGGCCTATAACAGCAAAGGACTCTCTTTGCTGGCGTTGGCGGAGAAGAAGGATCAAAAGAAACTTCAGGCGGCCGAAGCAGTATTCCGGCAGGGGTTGGCAATCGAAGGTGCGCTGCCAATACTTCACTACAATCTCGGCGTGGCGCTGTTGCAGTTGAATCGAGATGAAGAAGGCATGGCGGAGATGAAGCAGTACATAAAACTGGAACCGCGGGGAGCATACTTCGAGCTCGCACGGCAGATGGCTGAGAACCCGCGTCGCGCCCGGGAAAATTACGCGCCCGATTTTTCGTTCACGTCGTCAGAAGGAGAACACATCGCGCTCGAAGATTTGCGCGGCAAGGTTGTCGTGCTGGACTTTTGGGGAACGTGGTGTCCGCCGTGCGTTGAATCAGTGCCCGAGCTCCGCAACCTGCACAAGCGGTATTCCAAAGAGCCGTCATTTATGTTGATTGGCATCAGCTCCGATAACGATGAAGCTGAGTGGCGGGAGTTCACCGTCAAAAACAAAATGATCTGGCCGCAGTATCGCGATCGCGATCGACGCATTCAGCGCGCCTTCGGTATTCACGCATTTCCGACTTACGTCGTCATAGACCACGAGGGAATCGTGCGGTTCCAGAGCATCGGCATGAGCTGGCAACGAGCAGCGAGCCTCGACGATGCGATTAAAAAGCAAGTGAAGATCGTGGCGAAGAGTAGTGAAGCCAGGGATTAGTTAGGCTTTGGCCAAAATTAGCGCGTGATACTTGGAGGAGGTCAGTACCATAACGCGGTAGCGTCGGGTCAGTCGTCGCGCACACAAACTTTAAGGTTCTGATACCACTCGGCCCGACCCGACGCTACCGCGATATGGTACTGACCGTGTCCAACATTAATTTTCGGAGTCAACGGATTTCTAACCGGCCGATTGCGCCATTTGCGCCGGCGCCCCAGCCGGTTGACTTGCGCGGAACACAACTGAACGTGTCGAAACCTGGACCAGTGATGGTGGTCCACGTTTGCCCGTCGTCCGTAGAATAGTCACCACCCGATGGACCAAGCGCAACCAGCGTCTTCGTGCCTTGAATGTAAGCCACTACTGAGCGATAGCCTGATAGTCCCTTCACAAGTTTCCAGGTAACGCCGCCGTCGCTTGTGACCGCGAGATTGTCGACAGCCTCTTGTTCCTTGCGATAGTCGCCCCCAACAACTATTCCATGCTTTGCGTCGCGAAAAGCTATCGAGAAGATTCCAGCAGATTGCCCGGCAGCGAGTGGCGTGTCTGCAACGTGCCACGAACGACCACCGTCAGAAGTGCGTAGCACGCGAGACTTCGCCGCGCCGCCCGTGCCGATCCACGCGTGAGACTTGCCAAACAAAGCGATGTTGGTTCCACTCGCCGCAAACGCTCCTTCGTTTGCCAGCGCGGGCGGCAGGTTGCTGCTAGTCACACGCGACCAAACACGCCCACCATCTACAGTCGTCATCATGTATAACTGGCCATCGATCGAATCGCCGAAGACGATGCCATGATCGGCGTCCCAAAAGGACATCGCATCTAAAAACACCTTCGGCTCGTCGCTTTTGAACTGCATGACCCAGGTTTTGCCGGCATCAATAGTTTTGTAGATGCGCGAGGCTGGACCATTGCCAATACTGAGAATGTAAGCAGTTTGAGCATCGATTGCGTCGATGTCGCGGAAGTCGAGAGTTTCGGTAGTCACTGTAAGCTTCTGCCAGTTCACGCCACCGTCAACTGTGCGTAGCACGGTAGAACCTGAGCCACTTGCCCACGCAACACGCTCACTGACTGCGCTGACACCACGCAGCCGCGCAGTGACACCACTCGTTTGAATAGTCCAACGCGGCGTCGCGAAAACGGTCAGCATAAATACGACCGCAATTATTGAGCTTCGCATGCGAATGGACAGAATATCAGATCTGCCATCCACAGATTGCGCAGATTCGATATAATGCGCCGCGCACTAAACGCCGATCGATCTCCAGTTCACCATGCTCGGGCAACTCCTCCTCCATTAGCTAAAGTCTTCGCCTGACAATGTCACGGCTGACGGCGTTGGGCCATGCGCAAGCGCGCGCGGGGAAGAGAACTGAGGCTGAAAAGATAATTAATCGCTTGCAACAACTATCGAAGCAACAGTATGTCTCTCCTTTTCAAATCGCGGTCGTTTACGAGGGACTTGACGAGCGAAAGCTTGCGCTTGACTGGCTCGAGAAGTCGCGGCAGGAGCGTTTCAATTGGTTGCCTTTCATAGAAGTTGATCCGGCGTTGAAGAATCTTCGTTCCGAGCCGAGGTTTGTGGAGTTGGCAAAGAGTCTTGGGTTGAAGTAGAACTTTACAGGATTTCAGGATTAACAGGATTGACAGGATTTCTATGAACTTTTCACGACGTGAATTTTTATCAACGAGCGCAAAGTCTGCGCTGGCTGTGACCGTACTGCGATCCGTGGTTCCAGCACGCGCTTTGGCCCAGGCAGCGGCGGTGCAACCACTGTTCGCGCGGCTCGACGAATTCATCGCGCGCCACATGCGCGAGACAGGCGCGCCGGGAATGACGCTTGCGCTCGCTAACCGCGGTGGTTTGATTAGAGCTTCCACTTACGGTTACGCAGACACAAAGGTGGGCCAGCGCGTCGTGCCGGAGACAATGTTTGAGATCGGCTCGATCTCAAAGTCGTTTGTCAGCCTGGTCCTGTTGCAGTTGCGCGACGAAGGGAAGCTGGATCTCGACAAACCGATTGTCCACTATCTTCCGTGGCTAAGGATCAATTCCAGGTTTGAAGCGATCACCACGCACCACATTCTCAGTCACAGTGCCGGACTGCCAGGCGCGCCGCTCTTACTCGACGCGCTGCTGGGCGAACTATGGACGGCGTATGCGCCGGGCAAGCACTTTCTTTATTCCAACACTGGTTACAACATCCTCGGCTTCCTGATCGAAGCACTCGATAAGCGGCCCTTTGCCGAAGCCATGCGTGCGCGAATGCTGGCGCCGCTGGGAATGAACGCAAGCGCGCCAATCATCACGAACGACTTGCGCAAACAGATAGCAGTCGGCTACGAGCCGCTCGATGGAGGAAAACCATTTCCAATTCGTGGTCCACTTGCCGAAGCACAATGGATCGAAGTCGATATAGCTGCGGGCAGCATCGCTTCAACGCCGGGCGATATGGCGAAGTACATGCGGATGCTGCTCAATCGTGGCGCCTTGCCGAAGGGCCGGCTCCTCTCGGAAGAAGGTTTTGCGCTCTTTACGAAGCCGGCAATTAATTCTCCTTATCGCGGTGAACCGGCGTCCTACGGTTACGGACTTTGGATCAGCGACATCGAAGGTCACACACGTTTGCGGCACACAGGCGGCATGGTCGCTTTCAGCTCGTCGATTGATGTCGACGTGACGGCGGGCATCGGCGCCTTCGCTTCGGTCAACGCAAACCTGCGGGGCTATCGACCAGTGGCAGTGACGAAGTATGCAGTTGAACTTTTCAATGCATCGCTCTCAGCGAAGTCGCTTCCGGATGCGCCAGCGCCGCCACCTTCTCCGGATGAAGTGAAGAACGCAGCGGACTATGTGGGGACGTACGCGACGCTCGATGGCAAGAAACTCGAGTTCGTAACAGAAGGCAACAAACTGATTCTGTTGTATGCGAATCGCAGGGTTGTGCTCGAGCGCGCAGGAAACGATCGCTTCATCGTGAAGCATCCGGACTTTGAGGTGTTTCTGCTTGGCTTTACTCGCGAAAATCAACAAGTGACGCAGGCGTTCTACGGTGGCGACTGGTACTTGGGCGCAAAATATACCGGTCCGAAGACTTTCGAGACGAAGAAGGAGTGGGAAGCTTTCGCGGGTCACTACTACAACGATAGTCCCTGGTACGGCGACACGCGGATCGTGCTGCGTAAAGGCCAGCTCTTCCTCGATGGCGTTCAGCAACTCGTTCCGCGTGCCGATGGAAAGTTTGGCATTGTCGATCCCGAGGCGCCCGATTGGATCAGTTTCGATTCGATCGTGGATGGGCGCGCCATGCGCATGAGTTTCTCAGGAATCCCGTTTCGCCGAACATTCACACCCTAACTGACAAAGCCATCCACAGATTACACAGAAAAGGAATCTGTGGAATCTGTGGATGGTCCTTATAGTGGGCCTGGCATTAGGCGGTCGCGACGAATTGTTCCTGTTCGGTGGAACCGGTTAGTGCCGTCGTAGATGAATTGCCCCCGGCAATGACTTGCGCGACAGCATCGAAGTACCCAGTGCCAACAAACAACTGGTGCTTCACAGCACGATAGTTGCTATCGGCGGCACGCTCGAATTCGATCTCTTGCAGTTGCGCGTAAGCGCTCATTCCTGAATTGCGATACTCCTGCGCGAGTTCAAACATCGCCAGGTTAAGCGCATGAAAACCTGCCAGCGTGATGAACTGAAACTTGTAGCCCATCAACGCGAGCTCTTTCTGGAACTTTGCGATCGTGTGGTCGTCAAGTTTCTTCTTCCAGTTGAAGGAAGGTGAGCAGTTGTAGGCGAGCAGCTTGCCCGGATACTGCGCGTGAATTGCATGAGCAAACCGGCTGGCCTCTTCGAGATTTGGTTCTGACGTCTCGCACCAGACCATGTCCGCATACGGCGCATAGGCGAGACCGCGAGCGATTGCCTGGTCCAGTCCCGCTCTCACTGAAAAGAAACCTTCCGCTGTTCTGCTTCCAGTGAGGAACGCATGGTCGCGCTCGTCGATGTCGCTGGTGATCAGGCTGGCGCCGTTTGCATCCGTTCGCGCGACAAGAATTGTCGGTACTCCCATCACATCAGCGGCCAACCGTGCCGCCGTGAGTTTCTGAACAGCCTCCTGCGTGGGCACCAGAACTTTGCCGCCCATGTGCCCGCACTTCTTCGCCGAAGCGAGTTGATCTTCAAAATGCACTGCCGCGGCACCGGCTTCGATCATTGCTTTCATCAGCTCAAACGCATTCAAACAACCGCCAAAACCGGCCTCTGCGTCGGCGACGATCGGAGCGTACCAGTCGATTCCGTTTCGTCCTTCAGAATGATCGATCTGATCGGCGCGCTGGAAGGCCTGATTGATCTTACGCACCACGTCGGGAACGCTGTTCGCCGGATACAGACTCTGATCGGGATACATTTGACCGGCAAGATTTGCATCAGCGGCCACTTGCCACCCACTCAAGTAGATAGCCTTCAACCCAGCCTGGACCTGTTGCACCGCCTGACATCCTGTCATCGCTCCGAGCGCAGGCACATACTGTTCACTATGCAAAAGCTTCCAAAGGCGTTTTGCTCCACGCTCGGCAAGCGTGTACTTGATTTCGACAGACCCGCGGAGTTTTACGACTTCCTCTGCGGTGTAGCCGCGTTTAATTCCCTGCCAGCGCTCGTTTGTGGCCCACTCATTTTCCAGTGCAACGTGATCGTAAGTTTTCATGACTATGCTCCTCCCCGGATCGTTAATGGTTAGACCGGATCAAATTGTTCATTCCGAATTAGCGACTCACTAATCCGCCGCGCGTTCCGGTACTTTTCAATCACCGGCTCATCCGAGCCGGCGGGCAGTTCATTCAAAATTCGCTCGAGTTCCTGATCGAACATTTGGCTGACTGACTCCGGCATAGTGGCGCGATGGCGCATGCGTTGCGCAATCATCAGACGATAAATGCGATCGGTTGCGAGATCTTCCATGTAACCGTCGAGCAGGCTGGCGCCTTTGCCATTGAGCACGCCATTCCGATAACGGATGATCGTGCGAATCGCAGCGCGTGTCCCGCTTTCAGTAATTTTCCCAACTCCCTTCGGAACCGGGCGCAAATCCGGATGCGTCACTGCCGCTTGTTTGCGTGCCTTGAGTTGGTTAGGAAAAGGAAACTGCTTTACGGCGATCTCATTCTGATCGGGATGTCCGGTCCAGGCGCCGTCCATGAAGCAGTTGGCTTCGTTCTTCTTGTCTTCGGCCAGCACGCGCAGTGCCCGCGCGTTCAAATCGGGATCGGTGCGGCTTGGGTAAAGAGCTGTCATGCCGCCAATCGCCAGTATCCCGCGCTTGTGGCAAGTCTCAGCCAGCAGCTCACGCAGGTTCTGAAAGAAAGGCACGTCATGCGGAATCGTGTTTCGATCGGGAAGGACCCACTCCGGATCTTCAAGGTTGAAATGGATTAGGCTGGCCATGTAATCCCAACGGCCAAGATTCAGCCCGACGATATGATCGCGCAGGTTGTAGATGAACTCCTCCATCTGATATGCAATCGGATGAGATTCAACGAGTGCCATGCACTTGATGTAACCGCGAGGTAAACCCTTGGCGTCTTCAATCGCCTGAAACAGATCGCGCCACCAGAGAGCTTCTTCAGCGGATTCAGATTTCGGAATGTAAAACGTGAGTGGATGCCGTAGCTCGTTTACGTCAACTTGATACGCCACCATCGCCACGTCGAATAACGAAGCCGCCATCAACTCATGCTTGAGTACGCCCGCCTGGCTGATGTGAAGACCGCGTGGACGAATGAAAGTTACTGTGTTGCTTTCATTGATCCCCACGCGTTTGTTGCGTTTTGCGTCGAAGTAAGTGAGCTCACTTTTTAGTGCGGCCAGGATGTTATCGATTCCGAGCCGGAGATTGGACCAGTAGTTCGCCATCGAGTCTTCAAGGTCCAACATCACGCCCGGTGCGCCGGAATTCAGCATTTTTACGACCAGCTCCGCGTCGTCCGCGGGTCCAGTCATCTGGTTGCGCTGGTCCGCGCACCATGCCGGGAGCTGAATTGTCCAGTCGCCGGTGGTTGCTTCAGAGGGTGGCAGATAGTTTGGTTTGTCGTCTTGGTGCGCGGCAGTCAGGACTGCGGCGCGTTGGCGAACGAGCGCCTGTTGTCGCGCGCTTAACACGGCATGAAGCGGCAGCAGAAACGCCATGAATCCCTCAGGCAGGTCTCTCTGCGCATCGAATTCCGGCGGCGCGGTGTTGAAAGGCGTTCCGTATTGTGAACGAGCGCTCGACATAAAGTTCTTAGAGGTTTAGCATGCGTTCCACGCTCCTGCCAATATAGCGATCAGAATGGTGAACACATTGTTGCATTGCCATAAGCAACGATCAGGCGTTGGAGAACCTTTCTTTTGGAGAAAAAGTATTATTTGTCCTTTTCTTCCAGTAATCTAGTTCGGTATTGTGAACAGTATTTCGGATGAGCGGAGCCACGATGACGCAAGTAGCAAGTGCCAGAAGCCAGAAGGTAGACAAATCTCGCCACAGTCGTGAACAGGTAACTTCTGTTGAGCGGGCTTTATCTATTCTGGAACTACTCGCAAGCAAAAACCACGGGCTTAGCACGTCTGAGATCAGCCGCGCAGCGCGACTGCCGAAGAGCTCGACGAGTTATCTTTTGCGAACACTGGTGGGTAGAGGTTATGTGCGACGTGACCCCGAAACCGGGCAGCATACGCTCGGCATACGGATCCTGAGTCTTGGCGGACAAGCCATGCAAGGCATGGCCCTGCGAGAACTCGCCATGCCGCACCTGCGCCAGATTGTGGAGTCGACCCGCCTTGGCGCCCATCTTGCCATTTTGGACCACGGTGATGCCGTCTACATCGAGCGGATGGAGTCGCCGGGTTTCATCAAGATGGATATCTGGAACGGCAAGCGAGTTGCGCCGCAGGTGACGGCAGTGGGCAAGGCGCTTATCTGTAACTTAGGGCGCGAGGAAGTGCAGGAGATTGCGGGGCTCCATCCGCTTCGCCCCGCATCGCAAAGAACAATCGTGACACTGCCGCATTTGCTGGAAGAACTCGCTGAGATTCGCCGGCGCGGCTATGCGACTGACGACGAAGAGCACGAAGTTGGCGTACGTTGCGTTGCCGCTCCCGTCTACGCGGCCAGCGGCGAAGTTGTCGCGGCGATCGGCGTCAGCGGGACAGTGAGTCAACTCAACGACGACTATCTCCCATCGCTCGGGAAGATCGTGCAAACGACCGCCTTAAAGCTCTCGGCTCAACTCGGCGGTCGTCGCAACCGTTAATACGCCGAAGGCGTTGACTAATTCCAGCCCAGGGTTGGAGCTTGCGACAACCCTGGGTCACAAATTATCAACCAGATACAAACGCTGAAAGCGTTATGCATGTGGGGCGCTAACCCTTTCAGGGTTGTGCATTAATTTTGAATTACTATCCCAGGGTTGGCCCAAGCGCCAACCCTGGGC
>JBKPJS010000544.1:0-4872 GCA_046730815.1 Acidobacteriota bacterium | reverse complement strand
GTGAAGAACAAATTCCCAAATGTTCAACGCCCTGGGTTTGGATCGGGTTCGTTTTTGCCGGCGCTTTTTTTGTAGTCGAACTAATTTATGGGGTCTTGGAAGTCATGGGGTCACTTTCAGATGCCGCCTCTCTAGATATCGTCCTGATGTTGATTGCGATTGGTGGCTGGATTTATTGGCTGGTCTGTGTCTATCGCATTCACAAGGTACTAAAAGAGCTGACGAGCGGCCGTTATGGCGTGTCGCCGGCTGAGGCAGCAGGAAAACACTTCATTCCAATCCTCGGCATTCTCTGGCTTTTCCAATGGCCGGCTGAGCTCTCAGACTACATCAATGAACGCGGGCGAGTCAGAATGATTTCGGGTCGTCTCATTGGTACGATGTTATTATTGTCACTGCTTCTACGGTTTGTTGATGGAGCGTTCGGGACGGCATTTCTTTTTGGAGTGACAATGTATGTATCGGCCAAGGTAAAGAAACATGTGAAAACGTTGCAGGGGGCCAGGGCTGATCAACTGCCTCCGTTGCCGGATCCCAGAATCTTTAGCCGCCCCCTCGAAAGCTCTCCTACGCCGATGCCTGAAGTTATTAAAGAGCCCTCAGTCGGATAATTGATCATGAATTTGGAGGACGAAATGAAGTTTTTTCTTCGCAACAGATTGCAGAGTCTTCTGGTCTTAAGTTTAGTTTTAGGATTGACGCCGGTTGCCTTCGCGCAAACGAAGCCGAGCTTGAGAAGGCGAACGCCCACACGAAGAGCAGCAACGGTCTTAGTGCCGGTCGGTACCAATCTGAAGGTACGAATCAACGATACGTTGTCGAGTAAAGACTCGCGTGTCGGCGATCGATTCACCGCGACAGTGATCGATCCGAGTCGCTTCGACGAAGCAACACTTTCAGGTCACGTCAGCTCGATTCAGAAGTCAGGCAAAATTAAAGGCCGGACCAGCATGAATCTGGCATTTGATTCGGTCGAGTTGCACGACGGGCGAAGAGGAGTGCTGCACGGCTACGTTACGAGGGTCTACGGCGAAGGTTCGGGCCGCGCTGACGAAGAAGGCGGAGTCGAATCGGGAAGCAGGACCAAGCAAACGGTTAAGCGCGCGGGGATTGGTGCGACAGTTGGCGCGATTGTCGGGGGCATTGCCGGAGGCGGTAAAGGCGCGGCGATCGGATTGATTGTCGGTGGCGCCGGCGGCGCCGGATCGTTGGCGATTAACGGTAGCAAAGAGTTGAAGATTGAAAACGGCACGGAAATGCTCGTGCGCGTGACGCGTTAAAATCGGATGACAGTTTAGCCGCGGATTTTCGCGGATGAACGCGGATCACATCTGCGTTTATCTGCGTGAATCCGCGGCTTATTTTGGAAGAAACCTCATGTAGCCTGCGTCTAATACCTGATGATGGCTGCTGAACAGCTCATTGATGGACGGGTTATCGAGGCCTGCCAGCACGGCGACCGCGCCGCCTTTCAACTGCTATTCGAAACCTACAAAGACAAGGTGTTCTCGATCGCAGTCTATTCTTCCGGCGGTGATCGAGCGGTGGCAGACGACGTCACCCAACAGATATTTCTCAAGTTGTTCACTGCCATTCGCCAGTTTCGCGGAGACTCGGAATTTACCACCTGGCTTTACCGGCTCGTCGTCAATGCCTGTCTTGACGAAAGACGCCGTACCAGGAGATTGCTGCCCTGGGGAGAGACTGTGGCCATGAGGAACCCGAGCGATAAGAAGCCTCAGGAGAAACAGTATGCGCGGCTCGAAGTGCAGGAGGCGGTCCAGGCCGCAATCGGCGAGCTCAAGCCAAAGTTTCGTTTGCCGATCCTGTTGAAGTACATCGAAGGTTTGTCTTACGACGAGATTGCAAGCGTGATGGGTTGTTCAAAAGGGACGGTCGCTTCGCGTCTCAATCGTGGACACAGTCAATTGGCGAAGCGGCTTTCGCACTTGAACAATCCGGCAGTGTGGGGCGATTAGATCTGTGGAGAAGTATTAAATGTTTTCCAGGCACGTAACAAAAGATATCTCAGCCTATTGTCACGGAGAACTGTCGAGTGAAGATTCGAAGCAGTTTGCAGAACACATTATTTCGTGCGCGAGGTGTCGAACAAAATTCGAAGAGGTCAAGCTCGGGATCAAGCTTGCGGAACAACTTCCACAGCTTTCGGCGCCCGATCATCTGTGGCGTGACCTTGAACCTTTACTCGCGAAGGAGACTCGGGTAGCGAGCGGCTCGGGCTTCTGGACATGGCGTGTTCAACTTGCGGCTGCGGCAGCGCTCCTGCTGGTTGCGAGTGTGGGTGGTCTGTGGGTTTACAACAATCGTGCGACATCGATTGGCACTGCGAAAGCCGGCTGGCAAGTAAAGCGTGTGGACGGCACGCCCAGGATCGGCAGTCAACGAATCTCTAACAATGGAGAATTGGCGGTTGGTGAGTGGTTGGAAACGGATGGAAACTCGCGCGCTCAGATCGCGGTCGGCTCGATTGGAAATGTTGATATCGATGAGAACACTCGCGTGCGGTTGTTGGAAACGCATGCGACGGAACACCGGCTCGAACTTGCGCGCGGAAAGATGAGTGCGCGTATCTGGGCGCCGCCGCGGCTATTCTTTGTAGACACGCCGTCGGCGGTTGCGGCGGATCTTGGTTGTGCGTACACGCTTGAAGTTGACGATCACGGAGCAAGTCTTTTGCGTGTGACCTCAGGCTGGGTGGCGTTGGAGTTAAAGGATCGCGAATCGATCGTTCCGGCGGGCGCGGCGTGTGAAACGCGACCGGGAATTGGTCCAGGCACTCCTTACTTTGAAGACTCTACGACTGCTTTTCGTGAGGCGCTGAAGAAAGTTGACTTTGATAATGATTCAACTGCTCTGGGATTACTATTGGCTCAAGCTCGTCCGCGCGACACGCTAACATTGTGGCACTTACTCGCGCGTGTGAGCGGAGAAGACCGTGTGCGCGTTTATGAAAAGATGGCAGCTTTTGTTCCACCACCGCAGGGCGTGACGCGTGAAGGCATATTGCGGTTGGACCAGGAAATGCTCGAAACGTGGAGACACGCACTTGAATCAACCTGGATTGGCGGCGCTGGCGTGAAAGGCTTTCCTAAACCGATCGCTGAGGCTTACTGGAAAGTTAAGAACGGACTCAGCCGCAGGTTGAAAGATATGGCACCTAAATAGTTGACAGGATTTACATGATTAACAAGATTATCCTGTAAATCTTGCAAATCCTGTAATCCTGTTAAAGCTGCTCTAGAGTCCCACGAGATGACTGGTGTCGTTAACAGTCAAGACTCTTACGAAACCATCCTCACGCAACTCGAATCTTGTAATACCGCAGTTCGCGCTCGAGATCCACACGGGCTTTAGCTCGGGTGAGTCAAGGGCGCCCATCAGATGTAGCGCGAGGATGCAGATCGTCCCCGTGTGGCTAAACACTGCGATCTTTCCGCCACGATTTTCCGCGATGATCTCGTCGAGCTTTTGCCACGCACGATCAAGCAATTGACGATAGCTCTCACCACCAGTCAGCACGTGCTCGAAGTCACGCCGTAACAGAGCCGCGTACTGGTCCGGATGTTGCTGAGCAGCATCTTCAAAAGTTAAGCCTTCCATTACGCCGACACTGCGCTCGCGAAAAGCACTAGTGCCATTGATCGGCAAGCCCGTCATTTTTGATAGTGGTCTTGCGGTCTCGACTGCCCTTGCGAGATCGCTGGAGTAGATCGCGGTTAACGATTCGGATTTAAGAGTGCGCGCAGTTGCCTCGGCTTGTTTGTGACCACGGCCTGACAAGGGCGTTGCGGTGTGCCCGCCAAAACGGCGTTCAGCGTTTCCCCTTGATTGGCCATGACGAATGAGGAGGACGTTTGTAACGAGGGGCATCGCACACAAAACCTAGGCCGCTACGGCTTCGGCCTTCAACTTCTCCGCCTGGTAATGCGCAACGAGGGCGTCGATGAAAGGATCGAGGTTGCCTTCCATCACGAGATCGAGCTGGTGAATGGTCAAGCCGATGCGGTGATCGGTTACGCGGTTCTCTTTGAAGTTGTAGGTGCGAATCTTTTCAGAGCGATCGCCTGAGCCGACCATCGAGCGGCGTTCGCTCGCCTGTGCTTCGTGCTGTTTGTCCTCTTCGATTTCTTGCAGGCGGGCCCGCAAAACGCGCATCGCTTTCTCGCGGTTCTTGATCTGCGACTTCTCGTCCTGCATTGAAACCACCACTCCCGTCGGAAGGTGCGTCAATCGAACAGCGGAATAAGTAGTGTTTACTGACTGCCCGCCCGGACCTGATGAGCAAAACGTATCAATGCGCAGGTCCTTCGGATCGATCTTTACGTCGACTTCTTCTGCTTCCGGCAACACTGCCACGGTAATCGCAGACGTGTGAATCCTGCCACTCGCTTCTGTCTGCGGCACTCGCTGCACACGATGGACGCCCGACTCGTGTTTCAACTTCGAATAGACCTTGTCGCCCTCAATCAGCACGATCGCTTCCTTAAGTCCGCCAATGCCCGATTCCGAAGCCTCCAAAACTTCAAACTTCCACCGGTGCCTTTCCGCGTAGCGCGAATACATCCGCACCATCTCGGCGGCAAAGAGAGTCGCTTCATCACCACCTGTGCCGGCGCGAATCTCGAGAATCACGTTCTTCTCGTCGTTCGGATCGGTGGGGATTAGCAGCAGTTTGAGCTCTCGATCAGCTTCGTCGATCTTCGTTTGCAGTATCTCCAGATCGAGCTGCGCCATCTCGCGCATCTCGGCGTCGTCGGAGGTGTCGAGCAACTCGCGCGCGTCGGCCAATTCCGTTCTCAGAGCTTTCCACGTCTGGTATTTCTGCACGACTTCGCCAAGCGAGCGATGTTG
>JBKPJS010000543.1:0-5476 GCA_046730815.1 Acidobacteriota bacterium | reverse complement strand
GCGCTCGCCGACAATCCCGATCTGGTTGTGCTGGACGTGATGATGCCGCGCATGAGTGGACTGGACGTTTGCAAGCAGTTGAAAGCGAAGCGGCCTTCGGTGCCCATCATCATGCTGACCGCGCGCGGGCAGGAGATCGATAAAGTTGTTGGCCTGGAGTTGGGAGCTGATGATTACGTGACGAAGCCATTTTCCGTGCGCGAACTGATGGCGCGTGTGAAGGCCGTGTTGCGACGAGTTTCATCGCCGGCGCCAGCGCCCGAGGTTTACCGCTTTAGCGATATCGAGGTCAACGTTCGCAGCAACGAAGTGCGACGCAATGGAGATGTAATCGATCTCTCAGCCAAAGAGTTTGCGCTGCTCGCGTATTTCATCGCTCATCCCGTGGAGATATTGAGCCGCGATCGTCTGCTTGATGAAGTGTGGGGATACGAAAATTATCCCACCACGCGCACGGTCGATACGCACATCGTTCATCTGAGACAAAAGCTCGAACCAAATCCCGAAGAACCACGTTTCATTCTTACCGTTCATGGTAGTGGCTATAAGTTTGTCGGATGAAGTTTGTCGGATGAGGTCTACTCGTTATGGCTCTCCCAGCATTGAGCATCGATCTGTCGGGTCGAGGCGCGGTCATCTCGACTCACCGTGGCGAGCAAGAGCTTGAAGCGAAGCTCGAAACACTTCAGAAGGATTACGCGGAGTTGCACACCGCGATCTTCGAAGCTGCGCAAGTGCACCGGAGATTGTGTGCGCCGACTCTTGTGCGTCGCGGCGCCTTCGACATAGCGAGTGAGATCTTTGCAGTCCGTCACTTACCGGGAGATTTTTTTAGTGTCGAGGAGACTAGCGAAGGTTTTGTGCTGGCGCTCGGCGACATCGGTGGCAAAGGACTCGCGGCTGGAATGTGGGTCACGCATTTGATCGGTTTGCTTCGCACGCACACGGCTGCAAACAGTGATCCGGAAACGATCGTCGCCGGCGTCAATCGCGATATCGCGCGTTTGTCGACGATCGAGCCGCTTAGCAGTCTGTTTGTCGCGCGTCTGGATTCTCACACCGGGCAATTGGACTACTGCAATGCCGGACATCCGCCTGCTCTGTTATTGCGCGCTAACGGACAGCTCGAATCGCTCTCGATCGGTGGACCAGTACTTGGCGTTCTCGCTGCGGCGATGTTTGATCGAGGCAGTGTGAAACTGGGCGCCGGCGATTTGCTACTGGCCTGTTCTGATGGCATCTTAGAATCATTCAACGAAGCAGATCAGGAGTTTGGTAACAAGCGGGTCGAAAATGAATTGCGTCGCGCGCAAGGTGGCTCGGCAGAATCCGTTTTGTTTTCAGTGCTCGGCGCCGTCCAGGATTTCGCGGCCCCGCGCCCACTCACAGACGATATGACGCTCGTGATCGTCAAGAACAACAGCTTTACATGACATTGGTTCAGGATTGACATGTAAATCATGTCTGAATCTTGTAAATCCTGTAAAAAGGTGCTTTGAACTCTAAACACTAAGAGGAATTATGATGATAAAGAAATACTCTCGGGCGCTCGTCGCTATCATGGCTTTCGCAATTGCGGCAACAACAACCGCATTGGCATTCGATGGCGAGTCGCAATACGCAAAGCTCGATGGCGCTCGCATTCATTACAAGAGTTACGGCAAAGGCAAAGATGCGCTGGTCCTGATTCACGGCTGGGGTTCGAACCTGACTTTCTGGCGCGACCAGATCCCGGAGTTAGCTAAACGAAACAGAGTGATTGCGCTGGACCTGCCGGGACACGGCGAAAGTGACAAGCCTCAAATCGCCTACAACATGGATCTTTTCGCCAATGCGATCGATGCAGTGATGCGCGACGCAAAGGTCGAGCGAGCCGTGGTGGTGGGCCACAGCATGGGAACTCCGGTAGCGCGACAGTTCTATCGCAAGTATCCGCAGAAGACACTCGGAATTGTCATTGTCGATGGTGGCCTGCGACTCTTCGGCACAAAGGAAATGCGGGAACAGTTTCTGGGGATGTTTCGTGGGCCAAACTACAAGGACGCAGGCGCGCAGATGTTTGCCCAGATGATGCCTACGCTTGCTACTGCCGATCAGGAACGCGTCAAGACGTCTTTTTTAAACACCCCGCAGCACGTATTGGTCAGCGCGATGGAAAGTATGAGCCAGGAGTCGCTCTATGGTCCTGACAAGATTAATGTGCCGGTGTTGGCAGTACTCGCGAAGTCGCCGTTTTGGCCCCCCGACACTGAAGAGTTCTTACACAGCCTTGCTCCCGACTTGGAACTGCACTGGTTTGAAGGAGTGAGTCACTTCCTGATGATGGAGAAGCCGAAAGAGTTCAATGAAATGGTGACAGCCTTTCTCAACAAAAAAGCTCTCTTGAAATAAAACAACTAACCGACTGAAAGGGGACAGAAAGATGGCAGACGTAAAACCGATTCCCGATGGATATCATTCCCTAACGCCCTACCTGATCATTGCCGGCGCGGCTGACGCCCTGGAGTATTACAAAAAAGCATTCGGCGCAACCGAACTATTCCGCATGGAGCATGGAGGAAAAATTGGCCACGCCGAGATGAAGATCGGAGATTCACCGTTTATGCTCTCGGACGAGCACCCGGAGATGGGCCACAAGGGTCCGAAGTCGCTTGGCGGTTCCGCTGTTGGTCTAATGATCTATGTTGACGATTGTGACCGGATCTACAAACAAGCGATCGACGCCGGTGCTACGGAGGTGAGGCCGCTGCAAGATCAGTTCTACGGTGATCGTTCCGGTACGTTGACAGATCCGTTCGGACACGTCTGGACCGTCGCGACGCACAAAGAAGACGTCACCTCCGAAGAGATGGAGAAGCGCATGGCGGCCGCCCACGGAGGTTAGCCACAAAGGAAGGGACAGGATTTACAAGATTGGCAGGATTACAGGACGTATCTTGTAATCCTGCAAAATCCTGTGAATCCTGTCCCCTTATTGTGGCAACGCTTGTACTTCTTTGAGGCGGCGTTCGAGGAAGCGGCGCTCGCTGTCGTTAGTGGCTAAATGGAGCGCGGCTTTGTAACTCTCGGCAGCTTCGTCGTTGGATCCGAGGCGGCGCAACATGTCGGCCCGCGCAGCGTGCAGCAGGTGATAGTCGTCGAGTTCACCTGTGGCCGCCAGTTCGTCAATCAGTTCGAGCGCCGGCTGCGGACCTTTAGCCATCGCGATAGCCACAGCCCGGTTCAGCGACACGATCGGCGACGGCATCGACTGCTCGAGCAGATCGTAGAGCTTCACGATCTCGGACCAGTTTGTGTCTTCCGGGCGCGCGGACTTGCAATGCTCCGCAGCGATCGCAGCCTCGAGCGCGAATGGGCCAGGCTCACCACGAAGCGCCTCTTCGATCAAAGACAGTGCTTCTTCGATCTGTGGTTTATTCCAAAGCGTGCGATCCTGTTCCTCGAGCACGACGAGATTACCATCTTCATCGAGTCGAGCCTCGCGCCGTGAATCGTGCAACAACATGAGCGCCACGAGTGCCGTCGCTTCTGCGGGTGGTTTAGGTTCCAGGAGTGACCTGACAAGACGTCCGAGGCGAATGGCTTCGGCGCAAAGGTCGGCCCTGATGAGCGGCTCGCCGCGAGTTGGCGCGTAGCCTTCGGTGAAGATGAGGTAGATCGCGGTCAACACGCCATCGAGCCGCGCGGGCATGTCGCTCGTGTCGGGAACGCTAAAAGGAATTCCAGCATCGCGAATCTTTCGCTTGGCGCGCACGAGCCGCTGGGCCATGGTTGCCGTGGGAACGAGAAATGCGCGCGCGATTTCGTCCGTTTGAAGTCCACCGAGAGTGCGGAGTGTGAGCGCGACCTGGGCTTCGAGCGATAGCGCGGGGTGACAGCAGGTAAAGATTAGACGCAAGCGATCGTCGGGAATTTCTCCGAGGTCCAGTGTTGGTCCTTCGACGATTGGCTCAGAAGCGAACTCCGGATCAGCTTCCAGTTTTTCTTTCAGACGTGTTTGACGTCGCAGGCGATCGATGGCTTTATGCTTGGCTGTCTGGATGATCCAGGCGCGCGGAGATTCGGGAACGCCGTCAGTTCGCCATTGATCGACGGCTGCCGTAAACGCGTCTTGTGCGGCATCTTCGGCCAGTTCGAAATCGCCAAACTGACGTATTAGAGTTGCAACAATCCGGCCCCAATCGGATCGATACACTGCGTCAACAGCGGTATTCGAATTCGCAAGCATGGTTGATGATAAAAAGTTTGCGCGCAGGTGTCGATTCGAGAACTTGCCGTTCGATTTATCTGTGGAGGCACTAATTTATGAAATACATGTTGCTGGTTTACCTCGATGAAACAGTGCTGAGCGAAACTGAACGGGAGCATTGCTACGTCGAATCAGCGCAACTCGCTCAGGATCTTATCGCCAAGGGTAAGTATGTTTCAGCAGGCCCGCTGCATCCGGTGGCGACGGCGACAAGCGTTCGAGTCCGTAATGGCAAACGCTTGGTAACCGATGGCCCATTCGCGGAAACTCGCGAACAACTCGGCGGCTATTACCTGATCGATGCGCGAGATTTGGACGAAGCGATGAGTATTGCCGAGCGTGTTCCGGTTGCGAAAGTTGGCACGATCGAAGTACGGCCGGTACTGGAAATCAAAGGCTTGCCGGAATCTTAAACCTTAAGGAAACCCCGATTATGAACATTCTACTTTGGATTTTTCAGGTACTCCTTGCGTTAACCTTTTTATTTTCAGGCGGTATTAAATTGGTCCTGCCGACTGAGACTTTGATGTCGATGGGATCTCCCAATCAGGTTGTGCTGCCTGGGTTGTTCATCAAGTTCATCGGCGTGTGTGAAGTGCTTGGAGCGCTCGGATTGATCCTGCCCGGAGTGTTTCACCGGCGGCAGTATCTGACACCGCTCGCAGCCGCCGGACTCTTGATCCTCATGATCGGAGCGGTGATAGTCACGATCATGGGCGATGGAGTTGCGATGGCGGCGACTCCGTTCATAGTCGGAGTTCTGTGCTTGTTTGTCGCGTATGGCAGGTGGAAAGTAAGACCCCTTCGTTAATGGACATAGTTACAGGATTTGCAGGATTAACAATATGCTGAATCATGTAAATCTTGAAAATCCTGAAATCCTGTCTAAAGGATAATTTGAAAATGGACGTGCGACGTTTCAACTGGCCGCTCTGGCTGGGCTTCCTGCTCACCCTCGCCGCCTTTTTAAGTTTCTTCTTCGTCTTTGTTTGGTTTCCCATTACACGTGATTTTCCGTGGGCCAACCTTGTGCTCTTCCTGATAGCAGCCGTGTTGCTCTTCGCAGGCATTCGGCGCGGCTTTGCTTCTGATCGACCGCATTCCGCGCGTTCCAAGATCGTCAGTTCAATCGTCGGCGTGCTCAGTTTATTCGTTTTCGGTTTTTTCCTTTTTGCGATGTTTGTTGCCCCGCGTGGGTTACCAGCTTCGACTGGGGCGCCACACGTG
>JBKPJS010000542.1:0-4377 GCA_046730815.1 Acidobacteriota bacterium | reverse complement strand
TTCTGGTGATCTCAGAAATAGCTTTTGCCCTCGTGTTGCTGATGTGCGCGGGCCTGCTAATTCGAACCGTTAGTCATCTGCAAAGAGTTGATCCCGGTTTTGACTACTCACAGTCATTGAAGATGGACCTCGGTTTACCTTCACTCCGGTATTCCACCGGTCAGAAGCGAATTGAGTTTTACCGCGAACTGACGAAACGAGTTCAGTCGCTTCCTGGTGTGGTGAGTGCCGGCGTCGTTACGCCATTACCAGTAACGAGCGGCTTCGACAGCACTGGAATCGCAGTTGAGTATCAGCCGGTTCCCCCGGGCCGCGAGCCGATGGTCGATCGCTACATCATGACGCCGGGCTACCTGCGGGCTTTAGGTATTCGTCTCCAACGCGGACGTGAAATAACAGAGCAGGATGACGAAAGCGCTCCGCTCGTAATGTTGGTCAGCGAAAGTTTAGCTGCTCGCTTCTGGCCCAACCAGGATCCGATCGGAAAACGAATCAAGCTGCCCTTTAATAATCCCGGACGTGACGATGAACCATGGCGAACTGTTGTCGGAGTGGTCGCCGACGTCAAGCAGTATGGACTAGACAAGCCGAGCGCCAGTGCCCTTTACCTGCCGCACGCACAATATCCCGTTTCCTTCATGTCACTAGTGGCGCGGACATCCGGCAATCCCGCTGAAATGATTGGGACCGTCAGACAGACCGTACAGCAACTCGATCCGGATCAGGTCCCGACAGAGGCCACCACCATGGAAGACGTGATGGCAGATTCAATCCAAACCCGGCGCTTCTCGATGTTTGTGTTGGGAGGATTTGCGGCACTCGCGTTAGCGCTCGCGGCAGTGGGCATCTATGGCGTGATGTCGTATGCCGTGGCGCAACGCACCCATGAGATCGGGATTCGCATAGCGTTGGGAGCACGCCTCGGAAATATTTTACGACTGATTGTAGGAAACGCTTTGTGGTTGGCGACCACAGGCATATTGCTTGGGGCGGCAGGAGCGTTTGGATTGACGCGACTGATGAAGAGCTTGTTGTTCGGCGTGGTCCCAACCGACATTCCAACCTTCATTATAGTTAGCTTGAGTCTGTTGGTAGTGGCGCTGATGGCGTCTTACCTGCCCGCGCGAAGAGCGACGAAAGTCGATCCACTGGAGGCACTGAGATTTAAATGAAGGGCAATCCACAGCTTACACAAGAAAAGAATCTGTGGATGGATTTATGAATATGGACACACTTTTCAAAGACATTCGCTATGCAATAAGAGGTTTGATGAAGCGACCGGGGTTTGTGGCAATTGCCGTGATCACGTTAGCGCTTGGCATCGGCGCGAATACCGCGATCTTCAGCCTCGTCAACACAGTGCTGCTACGTTCGTTGCCGGTCGATCGACCAGGCGAGATCGTTTCGGTTGCGGTGCGTGGCAAGGACGACTCTTTGTCGGCCTTTTCGTATCCGAACTACAAAGACTTTCGCGATCGCAACGATGTCCTCTCCGGCTTACTTGTCTATCGTTTCGTGCCATTGAGTTTGAGTCGCAGCGGCGTCAACGAACGGATCTGGGGATACGAAGTCTCCGGAAATTACTTCGACGTGCTGAACGTGAAGGCCATCCAGGGCCGCACTTTTCTTCCCGAGGAAGATAAAACGAAAAATGCTAATCCAGTGGTCATCGTCAGCTACGAGTCATGGCAACGACGCTTCGGTGGCGATCCGAGCCTCGTCGGTAAGGACATCCTTATTAACAATCACCAATTCCGCGTTATCGGCATTGCGCCCGCTGGTTTTAAAGGGACGGAATTTGTTTACTCGCCTGAGATCTGGTTGACAGCTTCCATGATGGAATGGGCTGAGCCCGGCGCCACGTGGCTCGACGATCGCGGGACCAAAAACTTTTTTGGCATCGGTCGTCTGAAAACCGGTATCAGCTCGCGGCAAGCAGAAGCTTCGCTGAATCTGTTGAGCCAGCAAGTCGCCAAAGAATATCCCGAAGACACCGAAGGACAAACAATTAAAGTAGGGGCACCCGGTTTCATCCTTCCGGATCTGCGCGGCGCGGTTGTCAGTTTCACCTGGGTAATGATGGCGGCTGTGGGACTGGTTTTACTCGTCACGTGCACGAATCTCGCCGGTCTCATGCTCGCGCGCGCAACCGATCGGCGTAAAGAGATAGCCATTCGTTTGGCGATGGGCGCGAATCGTCTCCGCTTAATACGACAGCTTCTCACCGAAAGTATCCTGCTCTCGTTCCTCGGTGGCGCGGCAGGATTGTTGGTGGCGCTTTGGATCGTAAAGGTGTTGGTGGCGCTCAAACCACCGATCGATTTTCCGTTGGCACTCGACGTGGATATCGATTGGCGGGTGCTTATCTTCTCTCTGGCCGTGTCAGTCTTTGCGGGTGTTATCTTCGGCCTTGCGCCGGCGCTGCAAGCGACGCGACCGAACCTTGTGGGGACGTTGAAAGACACGGCCGCACAGGGTGGCGGGGTTAAAACTCGATTGCGAAGTGTTTTGGTCGTGGCGCAGATCGCGATCTCGCTCATAGTCCTGATCGCAGCCGGATTAGTCGTGCGCACTTTGCAGCAACTGCAAACGATGAATCCGGGTTTCAATCCGCAAAACGCACTGACGATGTCTTTCGATCTCGGTTTACAGGGATACGACGAAGCGCGTGGACAACAGTTCTACCATCAACTTATGGAACGTGTGCGATCGGTACCGGGGGTCGAATCGGCGGCGGTCTCGAGTTACATCCCACTCAGTCTGAACTACAACAGCCGCACAGTGTTTGTTGAAGGGAAACCTGCGGAGCGAGGAGACAACGCGCCGCTCGCGATGAATGCGAGCGCTGGGCCAGATTACTTCAAGACTATGGGCACGCCGATCTTGCAAGGACGTGAGTTCACCGACCAGGACCAGGAGAAGGGTGAAGCGGTCGCGATTGTCAACGAGACGTTCGTGCGGCGGCTGATGCCTGAGATGCAAAACACCGCTGACGCTATTGGCAAGCGTTTCAGCTTTCGGGGCCCAGATGGACCCTTTCGTCGCATAGTAGGCGTTGCGAAAGCCGGTAAGTATTTCAACATAGCTGAAGATCCGCGCTCGTTTACCTGGACGCCGATGACTCAGGACTATCAATCGCAAGGCATCCTCACCGTTCGGACAAAAGGAAATCCTGAGGCACTGTTTGGTCCTGTGCGCGCCCAGGTGCAGTCGCTCGATGCGAACATGCCGCTGTTTGACGTGAAGACGTTGACTGAGCACATGAAGTTCGCGTTGTTTCCGGCGAAGGTAGCAGCAACTGTGCTTGGTGTGTTTGGTCTGGTGGCACTGATGCTTTCCGCGATCGGAGTTTACGGAATCACGTCGTATGCAGTGGCGCAGCGCACGCACGAGATTGGAATTCGGTTGGCTTTGGGCGCTCAATTAGGCGACGTGCTGCGACTGGTGCTTCGTCACGGTTTGAAGCTGACAATCATCGGCGCGGCTATTGGACTGTTTGGCGCGTATCTAGCGACTCGTGCGATCACGAGTGTGCTTTACGGTGTGAGTGCGACCGATCCGTTGACGTTCGGTGTCGTGTCGGTGTTGCTTATCGGCGTTGCATTGATTGCGTCTTACGTGCCTGCGCGACGCGCAACGAAAGTTGAACCACTGGTAGCGCTCAGGAATGAGTAAAACCTTAACCACAGATTACACGGATGAATACAGATGGAAAACCTAATTAAAGATCTGCGATATGGCGTGCGGAGCTTTTTGAAGCGGCCGGGGTTTTTGGTGATTGCAGTTTTAACGCTCGCGCTGGGAATTGGCGCGACGACGGCGATGTTTACTGTCGTCAATTCAGTCTTGTTGCGGCCGCTGCAATTCCCGGAGCCGGAACGAGTCGTTCTGCTTGAGGGAGTAAATCCGCGGCTGGGGATTATGCAGTCAAATATGTCAGTGCCTGACATCGATGACTGGCAGAAGCAAAGTCAGTCGTTCGAACAGATTGCTGCGTTTGTCTCGACTGGTCTCTTTCTGACGCTTGGTGATGAAACGGAACGTCTGCGCGCAGCGGCTGTGATGCCTGGCTTCTTTCCGCTCTTTCGCACTAATCCAATCCATGGCCGGCTGTTGCAGGCAGACGATTTTAAGCCGGGCAGCGAGCCTGCCGTGATTAGTTATGCACTCTGGCAACGAAAGTTTGGCGGTTCACCTGACGTGGTGAACAGCAAGGTGATGCTTGGCGGCGATATGACCACCATCGTTGGGATCATGCCCCCCGGTTTCACTTATCCCGACGACACAGAGGTATGGTGGGCGTATGCAGTCAATCCCGCAACCGAACGACGCGATAATCGTTACATGGAAGTTGTCGCGCGCTTGAAACCGAACGTT
>JBKPJS010000541.1:0-2532 GCA_046730815.1 Acidobacteriota bacterium | reverse complement strand
GTGACGGTTCACCGATTGAAGATTCAGTAATACGATATCTCACGGAGTTATACGATAGGTTGGCGGTCAGTTTTGCGTGGCAGGAGCGCGATCTCTTAATGCTCAACAATATGCTGGTGGCACACTCCCGCAACCCATTCAGTGGCCCACGAAAAATTGTTGTCGCTCTCGGCGCGATGGTAAATCAAAACGAAGTGATGCAAGCCACATCAACCTGATGATAAATGCAAAATCTGACCTCCCACGCTTTCCGCCTTTCGCCCCAGCAAAGACAGATTTGGATGTCGCAGCAGGCTTTTCCAGATCAGCCATGTCGTGCTGCCGGTGCTTTCATTGTTGCAGGAAACCTCGATAGTAATCGATTAAAGCAGGCGTTGAACCACACTGCCGTCCGGCATGAAATCCTGCGGACGACGTTTCATCGTCCCGCCGGAATAAAAACTCCTTATCAAATAGTCTCTGAAAACACCGGCGTTTTCTGGCAGGGCATCGATCTGAAGAACCTCGCTGAAGACCAGCAGCAGGAGAGAATCGCCGCACTCTTCGCCGCAGAATGCAAACAGCCTCTGACACTCAACAATGGCCCAGTTCTCCGTTGCCATTTAGCTGAGTTATCCGGCAGTCGCGCAGCATTAATACTTTCGCTTCCCGCAATCTGCGCTGACTCACAGACAGTGATGAATTTGATCACCGAGATTTTTCGTTCCTACGAGTCTGATGAAGAACTGCCGGCGGAGGAAGTGGTCCAATATGCGGATTTTGCCGAGTGGCAGAATCAACTTCTGGAATCGGTTGACGAACAAGCGCTGGAAGGCAGAGCTTACTGGGAAAAGAAACGGGCGGCAGCGGATCAGGCTCCGGCACTTCCCCTGGAAAGACAATTTGTCGATCAGCGAACTCCCGAGTATGAGTCAGTCACCTTCCAGACTGGCGAGGAATTGTTCGAGCAATTAAAAAGCATTGCCTCGGAAAATAAAGTCCGGCTGGCGGATCTGCTTTTCGTTTGCTGGCAGGCTCTTATTTCACAGTTGTCCGGGCTGCGCGACTTCACAATCTATAAACGATGTGATGCTCGGAAGCTCGAGGATCTACACGCCGCGCTTGGACCATTCGACCGGTACTTGCCCATACGCTGTGAGGTTGGAACCGGTCTATTCGTGCGGCAGTTGTCGCTGATCGCGAATGAACTCCAACAAGCGGAAGAGACTCAGGAGTATGCAGACGCCGAAGATCCCCGCTTGCTTTCGGGCGATGGAATCGCGTTTGAGTTTGAGGAGCGAGTCGGGCTTGATACCCAAACCTTGTCTGTCTCACCCGCGGATCTGTTCGTCTTCAGCAATCCATTCAAACTAAAACTCTCCTGCGTAGTTTCCGGCAAACAACTCTCGCTCCATCTCCAATATGACCGTAGTACTTTCTATCCAGAAACTTGCGAGAGATTCAGCGGCTACTTGAGACGATTGATTGAAGTACTCGCAATCACCGCGCCTGCTGCTCGCGCAAGCCTGAGGCTCGAATCGATCGATCTCTTGTCTGACGATGAGAAGCGAAGGTTGTTGTTCGATTTGAACGACACGACCAGCCCATATGCGCACGATAAGTGTGTTCACGAGCTGTTCGAGGCACAGGCTGCAAAGACGCCCACCGCCGTCGCCGTCGTTTGCGGAGACCGGCAACTGACGTATGAAGAATTAAACGTTCGGGCCAATCAGATCGCACACCTCCTCCGCGAGTATGGAGTTGGACCGAACGAATGTGCCGGCATGTGCTTGACTCGTTCTGTCGACGGCATTGTGGCGTTGATCGGGATCTTGAAGGCGGGTGCGGCTTACGTGCCATTGGATCCCGAACATCCGCTGGAGCGCTTGAGCACTCAACTTCAAAAAGCTCAGGCAGGCGTTTGCCTGACAAATCTGTCCAGCCTCGCTAAATCGCTCGGTGAATCGTTTGCGCCACACACGAGGATCATCGAGTTTGCAAGAGATAACGAATTATTGCGGAATCAACCCCAAACCAATCTGCCGGTGGTTGTAAGCTCTGACGCTCTGGCTTATGTAATCTACACGTCCGGATCGACCGGCACGCCCAAGGGCGTGGCGGTTCGTCACCGGAATCTGGTGAATTATGCAGAATCCATACTGAACCGCTTGGGGGTAAAAGAGCCGCTGCACTTCGCGACAGTCTCCCCCATGAGCGCTGACCTCGGTAATACCTGCATCTTTCCTTCGCTTTTTTCCGGCGGGTCTTTACATATCCTTGGTCAGGAACTGGCACTCGAACCGCGTCTGTTTAGCGAATACCTTTCGAGCCATCCGATCGATGTACTAAAAATTACTCCTTCTCACCTTCATGCGCTCTTGTCTGATAGTGAGATGCTTCCTTCGAAGTATCTTATTCTGGGTGGTGAAGCGTTCTCGCGCCAGCTTCTGGATTCAATATTGGCCCTGCCTCATAGCTGCGAAGTCATCAATCATTATGGGCCAACCGAGACAACGGTAGGATCGTTGACGTTTGACGCAGGCGAGCAAGAAC
>JBKPJS010000540.1:0-3941 GCA_046730815.1 Acidobacteriota bacterium | reverse complement strand
GCGCTACATCATTAACCCGACTTACGATGAAGTGCGTGAGTCGCGTTTGAATTTGATTGTAGCGGGTACTGAAGAAGCGATCGTGATGGTCGAGGCCGGCGCGACTGAAGTCTCGGAAGAGATCATGCTCGAGGCGCTGATGTTGGCCCATAAAGAAATCAATCGACTTTGTCGTTGGCAAAAGGAACTTTACAAAGCGCTCGAGATTCAGAAACGAGAAGTGACTCCGCAGGCGCTGAACGAGGAGATGCAGCAGGAGATCACCGAGAAGTACAGCGAACAACTGCGCGCAGCGCTCGACACGACCGCGCAGGAGAAGCGCTCCAGTTACGCCGCGGTTGATACGCTGAAGAAGGAAGTTGCTGAGTCGTACCCGGAAGATCAGCCCGAACAACGCGCGATGGCCAAACTGATCTTCGATCATCTGAAAGAAAACATTTTCCGCGACGATATTCTGAACAAACGCAGACGTCCGGACGGACGAAGGTTTTCCGAGATACGTCCGATCACGGCCGAAGTTGGTTGGCTGCCGCGCGTTCACGGTTCGGCGCTCTTTACGCGCGGCGAAACGCAGGCGCTGGTATCGACAACTCTCGGCACCAAGGAAGACGAGCAATTCATCGACGATCTCGAGAAGGGCGAAGTCAAACGACGCTTCCTGCTGCACTACAACTTCCCGCAGTACTCGGTGGGTGAAGTTGGTCGCTTCGGTTCGTCAAGCCGGCGTGAGATTGGACATGGCGCACTCGCGCGGCGCGCACTCGAGACGGCCCTACCTGACGATGCAGACTTTCCTTACACCATACGCATAGTTTCAGACATAACAGAATCAAACGGTTCATCTTCCATGGCTACCGTGTGTGGCGGCACGCTTTCGATGATGGATGCCGGCGTGCCTATGAAAGCCCCAGTGGCCGGTGTTGCGATGGGTCTGGTGATGGAAGGTAACAAGTATGCGATTTTGACTGACATCGCGGGCGCGGAAGATCACTATGGCGACATGGACTTCAAAGTCGCAGGCACACGCAACGGCATCACCGCCTTGCAAATGGACATAAAGATCGCAGGCATCAACGCGCAGATCATGGCCGAAGCTCTCGAGCAGGCGAAGAAAGGCCGGCTCTACATCCTCGGCGCAATGGAGAAGACGCTTGCCGCTCCGCGCGAAAACATTTCCGCCTTAGCGCCCCGGATCATCCAGATCAGAATAAACCCGGACAAGATTCGAGACGTCATTGGACCAGGCGGTAAAGTGATTCGATCTTTGGTCGAGGAAACTGGCGCCAAGATCGACGTATCTGACGACGGCACGATCTCGATCGCGACGGCGAGTGGCGAAGCAGCAGACGCCGCTGTCAATCGTATTCGCGGACTGACGGCGGAAGCTGAAATAGGACAGACTTATCTCGGCACTGTTAACCGGATCGTGGACTTCGGAGCGTTTGTTGAAATATTTCCTGGAACAGATGGTCTATTGCATATTTCGGAGATAGCCGATCGTCGCGTGAAAGACGTTCGGGATGAGCTGAAAGAGGGACAACAGATCCTGGTGAAGTGCATCGGGCGCGAAGGCAACAAGATCAAGCTTTCGCGAAAAGCGGTTTTGCGAGACGAGAACCGCAAGGCCGAAGCGGCCAGCCAGAGCGACAGCGAGATGTAAGAGGGAAAGGGCCGCAGATGACGCAGATCAGGATCTCGTCATCGTCCATCTGCGGCTCTTTCACACCCAAGCAGGCGTCCAATTCTCAGATGGTCCATCCAGAATCCAGACGAGTCTCCCGCTAAAACATATTCAACTCTCCGCTTTATGGGCCATTTCCTCACGGCCCTCGAATTGCACTCCAATTGCCACCTCTATGTGTCCTAATAACAGCGGGAGGCTACTCGGGTCGGTAGAACCTTATAGCTGAGACTCGCTCCTATCCAGCAAACTTCCAGCCAATTACTTTGGGACAACGATTCTGCGCTGGAGTTTTTTGGTTATTAAGAGTGTCCTTTCATTAGATAAGGACAACTCGA
This sequence comes from Acidobacteriota bacterium, assembly GCA_046730815.1. Lineage (GTDB taxonomy): Bacteria > Acidobacteriota > Blastocatellia > Pyrinomonadales > Pyrinomonadaceae > PSRF01. The sequence goes on along the minus strand of JBKPJS010000540.1, from coordinate 1,922 downwards.
CGACGCGACTTACGATTTAATCGCTGGTCCAGATCGTTTAAAACGTATGAACCTAACGTCTGCTCAGTTCTTCGGTAATAAACCCCTACAACGCGGGCGGCGATTCTGTGCCGTGCTATCTGTTTTCATTTTGACAGCGGCGCCTGCGCTGGCCGAACCGGTCCGGATCAATCAGGTGGTCCAAAGCCTGACGAGCTCCCAGGGCACACTCGAGCTGAAGGTCAACACACTCGTAGCGCAAGATCCGGCAACGAAGAGTTCCAATCAACAAACTGGACCACGTAAAGAAACCACTTCCCTGGAACCAGGCCAGGGAGAAGCTAAGACTGACTCGCTTCTTTCCGGCGTCACCGTCGCCTCTGAAGGACAACGACTCGGATCCGAGGTGTTTGAAGATGGCGAAGTTGAAGGCTCGATCTGCGACTGCGGCTACTTACCATCTATAGTGGGAGGAGCTTTTCCAAAGTGGCCGTTCCTGTTTCTCGCGGCGGTGCCACTCGTGTTTATCCACGATTGTGAAACCTGTGATAACACTCCGAGTTCAAACCCAACGCCGACACCACCTTCTTCAATCACAACTCCTACTCCGACACCGACTCCTGAACCGGCATCACTGCTTTTGTTCGGAACGGGATTGCTGGCGGCCGGAGCAGGTTTGAGGCGGCGCTACGCGAAGTCAAAACCTGTAGAGCAGAGCAAGGCGCAGGAGGAATAAGATGTTGTCCGTACGCAGATTAATCCTCAAAGTCAATCTAAAGTTTGCGTTTTCTATTTTGCTTGCGCTGACATTTCTCGCGGCTTATCCGAGTGCGAACGTCTCTGCGAAATCCAGGATAGCAAAGTACGGCACGATCAAAATTTTGACTACGCCGGGGGGCCTGCTGTTGATGATCGATGGCAAGCCTCACGGAGAGACAACTCAGGACTATCGTGCATTCGATCTCGAGCCCGGAATACACAATGTAGCGATAACTTTGCCTAACGGGCAAAGCTGGACACGCGAGATAGAAGTAGCTGCCGGACGCATTAAGTGCGTAGTCGTAAACTACCGGCCGCTGCCACCGCTGCCGAAGTCTCCCTGTCCGTTTCCGGTGAACATCTCGGCGCCGAAGCAAGTCAATGAAGGCGAGATCATCACTTACACAGCGGACGCTACGTACAGCGGGAATGCTGCTCTGAGATACAACTGGAAGGTGAGCCCCGCCGGCGCGCGCATAGTCAGCGGGTTGGGTTCGCCGACGATCACCGTCGATTCAACCGGACTCGGCGGTCAGCGCATCGTCGCGACGTTAACCGCTGATGACGGATCATCTGACCCGGCATGCGCTCAAACTGCGCAGGCGGTTTCCATCATTGCGGCAGTCGAGAAGAGAGCGATCGTCGCGCAGGAGTTTGATGAGTGTAACAGTTGCTCGTACGACGATCAGAAAGCGCGGCTCGACAATCTGGCAGTAGAATTGCAAAACGATCCAACGACACGCGCTTACATCCTCGCTTATGGCGGACGGATGAGCCCGTTGGGCCAGGTCGAGAAGCTGATGACTCGCTCGCGCGACTATCTCATTACGCAGCGCGGGATAGATGCTTCGCGACTCACAGTTGTCAACGGAGGATTCCGCGAAGAGGATAGTGTCGAGCTTTGGATAGTTCCGAGTGGCGCTCCGGTTCCACACGCTACCCCGACGGTGCAAGCCGGTGATGTTAAATCCCCAACGCGTCGCCGGCGCTGAAGCAAGATTTGGCCCCGATCTACACGGATAAAGACAGATAATCCGTTTTCATCCGTGCAGATCTGTGGCTAAATTTGCCTTTGTGGTTTACATTTACGCCTTCCCCACTTTATCAGCCCCCTAGTTTGTTCCTGTCTTAAGCTCAAGGAGAACCTTCATGGCCGAAGACGGCGGAAGCGGCAGCACCGGTGT
>JBKPJS010000539.1:0-1676 GCA_046730815.1 Acidobacteriota bacterium | reverse complement strand
ACCCCCCACCACCGAGAACTACACTCTCGGACGATCGTCGGCAGCGTCAGATGTGTATAAGAGACAGGATCGAAGGTCTGCGCGAGGTTGAGGTCGAAGTCGCGCTTGCTAAACAGCGGAAACGCGAGGGCGTGCGCGGCTCCGAAGGACCACCGCCTTTGGCGGTTCTGTATGAAGTAGTTCCCGGTGCTGACATGGTCGAACTTCATACCGCAGTCGATCATGCCAAAGCTTTCTGGCCGGGAGCACCACTCGTGGCGTGCCGCCGGCAAACTATCGGATATCAAAGCCACTACCTTCGCAGTCTCGATGGCCCAACACTCAAGCGAATTGGGTTCATAGCCGTCGCAGATAAGTCAGCGCAACTTCCGGCAATGCTGCGTGAGATCGAAGGTCACGGCAATTCGGGTGAGTTGCGGCTGCCGGAGAGTATTCAGCCGCCCGCCGAGATAGGTCCTTCTGCTCTTCCCACAAAAATAAAGGCCCGTGATCTACGAGCAGCTTTTAATCTCGTTTCCTCTTTGCACTTCAGCGGCGATCAAAGCGGCGCGGCAAATACGGCCCTCGCTGGTTTGCAGGGTTTGATTCATGCAGATCGTTGGGCCATTTATCTGTTTGCCGAAACGAAAGGCTTTGAAGAGGGCAAGCTGGAAGTCGTGGCCGTGCGAAAGGCCGGCCAGGAAGACGCTAAGAACGAGGAAGAGTGGGGACGACTGCTTGAACCAGACCTGCCGCTGGACACTGAAACAAAAGCGGCGAAACGAGCAGCAGCCGGAATGGGAATAGTCAAGAGAAAAGAACGCGGACAGTTCGTGGTCGCTGTTCCTTTGATCTGCGGAGAAAGAATACTCGGCGTCATCGAAGGTATTCGTGAAGGCACTGGCTCACACGCTTTCAAGAAGCCGGATGTCGCGTTGCTCGATTCGCTCTCACTGCCAATCGCGTCGGCTCTCGCGAACGCTGTGCGCATCGCCGAAGCTGAACGCCTTTCCCAAACAGACGACTTAACCAAACTTCACAACGCCAGATACCTGCGCCAGTTCCTCTTAAACGAAATCAGACGCGCCCGTCGTTACGGAACCAGCGTGACGGCGTTGTTTCTCGATTTGGACGACTTCAAACGCGTCAACGACGAACACGGGCATCTCGTCGGTTCACACGTGCTGATGGAGATGGCGGCCGTGATCCTTTCCTCGATACGCGATACCGACGCCGTCGCTCGTTACGGAGGCGACGAATTCGTGATCGTGTTGCCCGACACGGGAACGGAACTGGCTGGCCAGGTTGCCGAACGCATTCGCCACCGCATAACCCGTCACAATTTCACAGGCGGACGTCGTTTACAACTTTCACTGACGGCGAGTTTTGGAGTGGCGGCATTTCCGAAGCATGCCTCTTCACCGCAACAACTCATTGCGTGCGCAGACACTGCAATGTACGAGGCAAAGGCGGCTAACAAGAACTGCGTGCGTTTCGCGGCTGACCTCACCCCGCGAGAACCCGCCAAGCGTGCAGTGGCAAATTTAGAAGTGACAGATTACGTAGATGTGCACTAAGTAATCCGTTTGCATCCGTGTAATCTATGGTTGAAGTTTCCGGTTTACGGTTAGTACGTGACGGTGTATCTTAGGATTTCGGACGTGTTTGGGCGATAATTACCGCCGCTCCCACCCGAA
>JBKPJS010000538.1:0-8587 GCA_046730815.1 Acidobacteriota bacterium | reverse complement strand
GGTTCATACCGCCTATCACCTCGGTGGAATTCGGCAGGCGCTTGGAGCTATCAGGGCAGGCGCCGGCGCCTAAACACCATGGACGATCAGACGTATGCCTTGGCGGAAACCATCTGGAATTACCATTTGATGAAGCACCAGGTCGCAAAAGCAGATGCGATCCTGGTGCTTTGCAGTCATGATGAGAGAGTAGCGGAACGAGGCGCGCAATTGTTTCTTGAAGGCTGGTCGCCGCTAATCATCTTCTCTGGCGGACGAGGAGCAATCACCGCAGCGTTGTGGGATGAACCAGAAGCAGAACGATTCGCGCGCATCGCGACAGGCGTGAATGTGCCGCGTGAGAGTATTCTCGTTGAAGTCAACTCCAGCAACACCGGAGAGAACGTCGAATTCACCAAAAGATTACTTGCCGAGCGAGGTATCGATCCACACAGGTTCATAATCGTGCAGAAGCCGTACATGGAGCGGCGCGCATTTGCCACGTTTCGTAAGCTTTGGCCCGAGAAAGAGGTAATCGTTACTTCGCCGCAGGTTTCTTTCCGTGAGTATCTTGCTGAGTATACAAATCGCTCGCTATCGGCGAGTGACGTAGTCAGTATAATGGTTGGCGACCTGCAACGAATTAAACTGTATCCAGCACGCGGCTTTCAGATTGCGCAGGAAATCCCTGACGAAGTGTGGCGCGCCTACGAACGACTGGTCCGCGCCGGTTACGACAAATATCTGATCTCCTGATTTAAGCCACACAAAAACTTTGTGCTGTTTGTGCTTGTTTGTGGCGATCTCGCAGAGTTCTACGTTGGCAGAAACGGCGTGAGCTTCTTCACGATCACTTGCTGGCAGACGGCGCAGAAGGCCCGGTTGAGGTTACGCATCCGGCAATCGAATTCGGGGCGGTAAACACCGCAGTGATAATAATCGGCGCCTTCGAAGAGTCCGATTGTTCCAACTGCCACTGGCGATGGTTGCGGATCGCAGTGAGCACAGTCTGCATTCTTCGTTGTGGGGACCGGAGTGGTTGCCTGGATCAGGCTGCGCCACTTCGTCGTTGCACGGTTTTTATTGGTAGTGATGTTGGGCTGACTCGGCTCGCTTCCCGAGTGGTTATTGTGTCCGCTCTCGGCGCAATTTGCGTAATACTCGTATTCATCAGCAAGGCCGAAGGCAGTATGGCCCATCTCATGTATCGCGATCTCCATCGCGCCGGGAGCTTTCGAAAACGTTGCTACTGCTCCGCCGGAGCCGCCGGAAATCGGACTGTTAACTACCAGAAAAGCCATGTGCCATTGCGGCACTTGCTTGCCGGCGACCTTTAGCACTTGGCTGTTTTTTGCAACCAGCAAACGACGGATGTCATTTGTACAAAACGACGCATCGAAATAAGTGCGCGGCTTCGCTCCTGTACCGCCGCACTTCTTCGGATCTCTAGCACCGCTCTCTTTCGACGTCACGTCGACACGATAAATGTTGATGGCCGGCCGAAGTCGGTCAAATGGCGCGGCAGCCAGTAAAGCGTCAGCAAACTGCTGCGCGTCAGTAGCGAACTGGGCCATCTCCTCGCTGCGATAGCCTTCTGAGACAATCACTACATTCCAACGTTTTTCTGCTGGACCAGCATCAATGATCTTCGTCGATCCGAGCACTTGGCCATCTGAGGTGCCCATAGGCGTGCTCCTTATTTCTTGAGCTTGAAACGCATAATCTCGCTGGCGGGTTTACTGGCCAGCGCAAGTAATCCGCTTGCTGGTCCACGTCCTTCCGGTGAACTCCTGCTCAGTGTTACTTCCTCACCTTTGCCTGTATCCGGAACAACGACTACGAATACGCCTTTTCTTTTCGGCGCAGGTTCACGCGAGATGCTTTGCCCAGGTGTCTCAGGAAAAACTTCAGCATCGTTTCTGGTTGGATTGTGCATGACGTGACGATACAGAGTTTTATCGCGCTCGTTCTTCAGCTCGGCCCAAAACCCCTTGTGCTTTCCGTAGCCCTTGAGTGGATCTGAAGGGGGAACCATCATCTCGGTGCGTTGTTGTGAGATCAACTTGACGTCGTCGCCATCATAGGAAAACATCAGCCGCAACGCCTTCACCGGCTCGGAAGTCTTCCGGGCTTTTGCCTTCGCCGGAGTCTTGCGAGCCTTCGACTTTGAAGATTTCGACTTAGAAGATTTCTTTTTTGCTTCGGCCTTTTTCGCGGGTTTGTGGGACTTGGACTTCTTTGAGGTTTTCCTCGCTTTTGCCATCGCTACTCCTTACGAGACCGACATTATTGTTAGATCTGCTCTTGAGGACGAGCTTGAGACGCAGGGGTTTTATAGCAGTTCGGAGGCCAAGTCAATGTTGCCAGGATATGCCAGATAAGGCATAATCAGGTTAATGGACGAGCCTCACAAGATCAAGAGCATCGTGTAGATCGGTTCGTCATTAAGAGACCTCAGGTTATTTCCAGATGAGGTCAAGGAAATAATTGGTTATGCGCTGTATCAGGCGCAACTGGGCGCTACTCCGAAACCGGATATTGATCTCATTAAGAAGCGCTTGAAAGTCGGAGAAGAAGATTCCAAGATCCGTCAGGCACCGGAGCGATGAAACCCAAGGTCAAACCAACGAAGACTCGAAAATCACAAGCAAGCAGAGACAAGGTTCATGTCAGCAGTGGAAATGTCTTTGCCGATCTTGGCTTCCAGGATCCTGAAGAGCGACTTCTGAAAGCACAGTTAGTGACTAAGATCGCTCAATTGATCGAGCAGAAAGGCTGGACTCAAGCTGAAACCGCGGAGCGAACCGGTTTGGATCAGCCGAAGGTTTCGCGGCTCCTTCGCGGACAACTTTCCGGTTTTTCCGCCGATCGTTTGTTCGCGGTGCTGAATCGTTTGGGCCACAGTGTTGAAGTCCGAATATCCGCGAAGGAACGAGCTCCAGAGAAGTCTCACGTACGCGTATTGATCGGATAGAAGTGCTGCAATTGCAAGATTAACCTGATCTTGCAAATCCTGAAATCCTGTCAAAAAAAACTAATTCACAAAGCGGCGCAACTGCACGCTGATCGCAAAGCCGATGGCGATGAAGGTGGCGATGAGGGAGGCGAGGCCGGCGCTCATCAAAGGTAAAGGCACGCCGATGACCGGTGAAATGCCCAGCGCCATGCCGATGTTGATGAAGATCTGAAATGTTAGGCCACCGACGAATGCCATGATAAACAACATGCCCATGCGATCGGACGCGCGGCGCGCTCCAGTGATCAGGCGTGAGAGCAGTACGATATATGCGAGGAGCACCAGCACACAGCCAGCGAAACCGGAGTTCTCGGCTGTGACAGCGTAGATAAAATCCGTATGGGGCTCAGGTAGAAACTTCAAACCACTCTGCGAGTGTTCGACCGATGCGCGCGATCCAAACAAGCCGCCTTCACCTACAGTGAGAATTGACTGCCAGGTGTGATAACCAATGCGCCGACGATCCGCATTTTCCGGATCAAGAATCACGTTAATCCGTTCCTGCTGATAACCCTTCACCATTCCGGTCTTAACACCCATCACGTAGGCCGTCGGAATCAAAACCACCGCGAGCACAGCGCTCGCAACTACCAGTCTCAATCTGATCGCCGACAGAAACAGGACGACTGCGAGAATCGGCATATAAGTGAGCACCGAACCGACGTCGGGCTCCAGCAGGATCAAGCCGATGGGCAAGGCGAGAATCAAACCACCGACAATCATTTCTCTAAAAGAGAGGACTTGCACCCGGTTCTTGCCGAAGTATCGCGCCAGCATCATCGCCGTTGTCACCTTCACAAACTCGGAGGGTTGAAACTGGCCGATGGCAGGAACTTTGATCCACGCGCGTTGTCCGTTGATCTTCAAGCCAATGCCGGGAACGAGAACAATCACCAACAGGATTAGACCGAACACATAAAAAGCAGGCGCAAGGTTGAGGAGCTTCCGGTAGTCGGTGAAGGCAATCGCCAGCATCGCGACCAGGCCGATTGAAAGACCGATAAGCTGCTTGACCCAGTAAGACTCGGTCGGTTGTGCGTTGCGAATCTGGATCGTGCCGAACAGAACGATGCCGATAGCAAGCAACGCCAGGATCCAATCGAAGTCACGCCAACTGCGTTTGTGAATAATCGCAACCATCGGAGTATTGCCAATTGCGGATTTACAGACCTGTCCCTGGCTTCTGCTGGGGCTTACTTTCCTTCTTCGCTATGAGCTTAATCGCTCCTGGCGGTTCTTCGTGACGTGTCTTGCGATAGTAAGCGTCGTAGACGCCGCGAACCGCAGGCGCCGCGTGTGATCCGCCAAACCCGGAGTTTTCAATCAAAGCAACCATTGCGATCTCCGGTTTGAAAGCCGGCGCATAACTGACAAACCATGAGTGGTCCTTGTTCTTGCCCACGTCTTTGCCCAGCCCAACCACCTGCGCCGTGCCCGTCTTGCCGGCAATATCGAATCCCGCCATTTGAATGCGCGAGGCGGTGCCGCCGGCGTTCACCACCTGCCACATACCTTGAACCACCGTATGATCGATGTCTTCCGGAATATCAATCACCTTCGGATTCGGTCGCGACGAATCGAGTGGTTGGAACTTCACTGCTTCACGATAATCGGGTGTTCCCGGAGTGCCGAATGCCTTCACTTCCTTCAAGAGGTGAGGAATGTACATACGGCCGTCTTCGGCAACCGCCGCGATGGTCCGCAGCAACGAAATCGGCGTGATGATGTCGTAAACCTGTCCGAACGATGAATAGACCGTATCGATGTCGCGCCACTCCGGATCTCTCGGCTGCATGCGTCGCTTGAACTCGCGCGACGGCGTCCAGCTCACGACTTCGTTTGGAAGATCGATGCCCGTGCGTTTGTTGAGATCAAACTCTTCAACCATCTCGACGATGCCATCGATACCCATTTTCAATCCGAGGCGATAGAAATAACCGTCACAGGACTGAGTAATGGCCGTCTTGATGTCGGGCATGCCGTGCTGTTTCATGCAACGCGTGAACTTGTTGCCGATCGTGATACCGCCGCCACAGAGGAGGGTCGAGTGATCGAGCGTGATCGCGCCTTGCTTCAGACCGGCAATAGCCATCGGGATCTTCCATGTCGAGCCTGGGGGATAGCGGCTCTGAATCGCACGATTGAGCAACGGCGTTTCGGGATCATTCAACAAGTCTGCGTATTCCTTGCGCCCTTCCTTGGTGGTGATCCGTTGTGAGAAGAGGTTTGGATCAAAACTCGGAGCCGAAGCAAGTGCCAGGATTTCGCCGTTGTTAGGATCCATCGAGATGATTACACCGCGCTGGGTGACTGAATTCTTCAGTTGCTCTTCTGCTGCATTCTGTAGATCGAGATCGATAGTGGTGACGAGATCGCGCCCCGGTATCGGAGGGACAGTTTCGAGTTCGTCCTGAATGCGCCCGCGACTGTCAACTACAACTTCACGATAACCATCACGACCGCGGAGATAGTCGTCGTAGATCTGTTCGATACCGCTAAGTCCGATGATGTCGCCGGGTTTGAGACCTTTGTCTTTTGACGCTTGTTGTTTGAGTTGTTCCGGACTGATCTCACCGACGTAGCCCAACACGTGAGCCAGCGAGCCGTTGGCTGGATAGCGGCGTTGCGGCTGTTGCTCGACGCGCAACTCAGGGTATTCAAGATTGTGCGCCTCGACCCACGCGATGTCGCCGGGCGTGGCGTCCTGCTTCACCTGGATCGATTCGAACGCCGGCATCGTCTTCACGAGTTCGAAGTAATCGCGCAGGATTTCCTTGTCGACCATCAACCCTTCGGCAAATGGTTCGACCAGCGCATTGAGATCCTTACCCTTCACGTCCTCACGCGACAGGATTACGTTATAAATAGGACGCGAATCGACGATCACGCGGCCTTCGCGATCGAAAATGACGCCGCGCGGCGCGGGAATTGGCAGGCGGCGGCGACGCTGGTTTTCAGCGATCTCGGCATAGCGCTCACCTCTCACGACCTGTAACACGTACAGTCGAACGCTGAGCACGCCGAGCATGAGCACAACCAGCGCCTGGACGAAGCGCAGGCGAGCGCGGAGGTTTTGAGATGTGTCTTCGAATTTCATGATTTCCGTTTAGCCACTAAGATGCACAAAAAGCACAAGGAAAGCAGCCTCTATTTGATGCCTCTTTCTGCCTCTTTGTGGCTCACCTCCTTCTCAGTGAGCCCGTCGACCGGCGTGCGACGCGGCGGCGGGTGGCGAACTGTCGTCTCTGCGACGACCGTTCAGCGACGATGGCGTCGAGCATGTAAAGCGCCAGGGTGCCGGCCACCGTAGTCGCAATAAGTTTATAAGACATTGTATGCATCAGTGGAACGGCTGGGGGGTATCCCAACACCCGGTGCCAAAAAACGTAGATTAGCGAATCGACCACGGAAGCGGCGGCGAGTACCGGAATTCTCAAGAGGGGGTTCTCGAGATTCACCTTCGTCGCTGCAAAGTATATGACATATGCCGTTAAAGTTTTCGAAAAGCCGCCCGCCCCAATCAAACCTCCGCTGGCAGCGTCGACGATTAATCCGGCGAGAGTGCCCACGAGCAACGCTTGCCAGGCGTCGCGTTGCAAGGCGATGTAAACAACAACTACGAGGGGAAAGTCGATATAGGAGAGTGGTCGCCAAACTTCGCGCAGCGAAAGCTGTAGCAGGATTGAAACTAATAATACTACGGCGATCTTAATCTGGGACATAAGAGCATTGCCGATTGCCAATTGCCATTTGCCGAGTGGAAAGTTGATAGCCGACGATTCGAATACAGGCAATTGGCAATTGGCAATCGGCAATTGGCAACCCTGTCATCTCCTCGGTCTTTCTGCGTTCGGGGTTTGTTCGGGCAGAGAACGTGGCGGGGGGTGATAAAGAAGCACTGCCACTTCTTCCAGGTGGTCGAGCTGAGCGCCGGGCTGAATGAGAATCTGATGCGCCTGCGTCGCCGTGCCATTCTTTACGTCAACCACTCGACCGACGTTCAAACCTGGCGGATAAATTCCATCTTGTCCGGTCGTCATCACGTAGTCGTTGACTTCAACTTTCTCAAGTCCGGAAACGTAACGCATCTCGATCACTGAAACACCAAGATCCGCTCGACCACGGATCGAGCCTAGCGCGCCCGATTGGCCGAGCTGTCCGACGACGGCGCCGGCGCCGGCTTTTTCATCCGTGATCAGCATCACTTGCGATGCCCAGGGACTGACGGTAATAACGCGGCCGACGATTCCGCCCGCGGTGACGACCGGCATGTTGACTTCGATTCCCGCGCTACTGCCGCGATTGATTGTGATCGTGTTGAACCACACCGACGGATCTCGCGCTATCACGCGCGCCGGAACTGACTTGATCTCAGTTTGTTCGTTCAGGTTTAGGAGTGCCTTGAGACGATCGTTTTCAGCAGCCGCCTGACGCGCGGCGTGCAGCTCCGTTTCAACCTGCGTCAAACGCTCCTTCAGCTGTTCGTTTTCATGGGCGGTGCTGCGAAAATTCCAGATTTGCTGAAAGAACCCGGACGTGGCGCCGCTGGCCTTTGATGAGGCGTTTTGCAGTGGTGAAGCGAACGTTTGCGTCCAAATACGTAGCACCTTCTGTCGCCCGTCAGCGTCGCGTGCGTCGACCGCCATGATGATCAGATTAGTGACAAGCAGTCCTACGAGCCAGATGGGAGCTCGTTGTCGAATCTCTTTTTGTGTGCGAACCGAAGCCACGCAGTAAATCTCAAATCGATGGACAGATTAGCTGTGAATAGTATAACTACATTCCACTCGTCATTGTATTTTCCCACTTCACGCGCTTCAGTAGATCGAAGTCAGACAACATTTTGCCAGTCCCCAACACTACAGAGGCGAGTGGGTCGTCTGCCAGCGAGACCGGCAATCCGGTTTCCATTGTAAGTCGTTTATCGAGATTCTTAAGCAGCGCCCCGCCGCCGGTTAGTACAATGCCGCGCTCGACGATGTCGGCGGAGAGTTCGGGAGGGGTTCGTTCGAGTGCGACGCGCACCGCATTGATGATCGTGTTGACTGAATCGGCCAGCGCCTCGCGCACTTCGTGGTCAGTAATCGTAATGGTCTTCGGAATACCTTCGATGAGGTTACGACCGCGCACCTCGTACGACAGCGGTTCATCGAGTTCATGCGCTGAGCCTAGCTCGATCTTAATCGCCTCCGCAGTTCGTTCACCGATCAGCAAGTTGTACTTCCTTTTGATGTACTGGATGATTGCTTCGTCCATCTCGTTGCCGGCCACGCGCACCGCGCGCGAGTAGACGATGCCGCTCAAGCTGATGACTGCGATGTCGGTTGTGCCACCGCCGATATCGACGACCATGTTCCCGTGCGGTTCGGTAATCGGCAACCCGGCGCCGATTGCCGCTGCCATTGCTTCCTCGACGAGGTAGACCTCGGAGGCTTTCGCGCGATAGGCAGAGTCTTCGACAGCTCGTCGCTCGACTTGAGTTATCTCTGAAGGAATACCAATGACCACGCGTGGACTCACCCACGTTTTGCCGTTGTGAGCCTTGCGAATGAAGTGCTGGAGCATCTTCTCGGTGACTTCGAAGTTGGCAAT
>JBKPJS010000537.1:0-3021 GCA_046730815.1 Acidobacteriota bacterium | reverse complement strand
CCCATAGGGTCTCGAAAGCCGAGAAATTAGTTTCGCGCAAAGGCGCAAAGACGCAAAGAAGGGCGCAAAAGAATGAGTTCGGGTCAAACCTCCACTTGGCGCCTTTGCGCCTTTGCGAGAGAAACCGTGTTAAATCTCGTTGACACCCCAGTCGAGGCTCGACAATAATAGCTGACGCCAGCCAATCAGGCTTGGCCGATGCTTGGCTACCATCGACCGACCTACCGCAAAGACCAAAGATGCTCGAAAAACTCGGACGAATCCGTCTCCTTTACATCGTTCTGGGAGTGCTGCTCCTTGAGGGCTTGCTGCCCCTCGCCTTTGCCGGGTTCCTCCTTTCGAGCCGCAGTGCCGACGAGTTGAGGTCTATCGAAGGCCGCTATCAGGCCCAGCTCGTGCAGGACAAGGCACGCCAGATCGAACTGTACGGCCAGCGGTACCGCGACGTCGTGACCGGCCTCGCCCGCGCTTTCGAGATTTCTGGTGGAATTAAGGCGTTGGACGACAGCGGCTACGATGACCGTCTACAGAAAATACTTCAGGAAGATCCGAACCTCATCGCCTTGGCGCTCTGGCCCGTCGATGGCACGGCTCATCGCGCATTTCAGTCTAACGTAATCAATCTCGAGGAAGTCGACGCGCGCGTCAGCGAGGTGCTCGCACACATGAACGGTCGCGGCCTGGTGGTCAGCCGGCCGCAAATTATTCGTTCGGGGCCGGAGATGGCGCTCACGATCGCTGAACCTGTTCTTGGCGGGGCGAACAATCAGGACGTAGTAGCGGCGGTCGTGGCGATTGTTTCTTTCCAGGAAGTTTTTCACGCCGTGCAGCAACCGACTTCGAAGAGCGAGCGAGAGCTTTTGAACGCCGGACTTCCGGTTGTATTTGTCGTAGACCAGAACGGGCGTGCGGTGGCCCATCCGGAAGCCAGCGTTGCTTTTTCAGAAAAGTCGATGACGGATTTGAAAGTCGTGCAAGACTGGCTCGAATCAGGCGCGCAGGTCCAATCCGCCCTGGCTCCGTTTTCAGCAACTCGCGACAATCGCACGGTCGACATGCTCGGCTCGTACGCAACAGCCGAACTCGATAAGAACTCGCGGCTCGGAGTGATCGCAATTCAGGACGAAGCGGCTGCTTTGGCGTCAGTCTCTGACATGCGTTGGCAAACACTCTGGATCAGTTTGGTCGCGGGCTTGCTGACCATCTTGATCGGACTATTCTTCGCCAGGAAGTTGACGCACCCAGTACAAGAACTCGCAAGCGGTGCACACCGAATCGCATTAGGCGACTTCTCGCAGCGCATCGACGTGACGAGCCGCACCGAACTCGGCGATCTTGGTAACTCCTTCAACATGATGACCGATCAAATCGAGCGCTTCATCGGCGACTTGCAGCGGTCGGCGCAGGAAAATCGCGAGCTCTTCATCGGCACGGTCAAAGGACTCGCCGCCGCCATCGACGGCAAAGATCCGTACACGCGTGGTCACTCCGAACGCGTCTCGCGTTTCTCAATGGCAATTGCGCAGCGTCTTGGTCTATCGGACGAAGAAGTAGAAAAGATCAGGATCAGCGCGCTGCTGCACGACGTCGGCAAAATCGCGATCGACGACAACATTCTGAAGAAGCCCGCGGCGCTTACGGATGAAGAGTATGAGATCATGAAGAAGCATCCGCAGAAGGGCTACAAGATCATGTCGCAGATACCGGCGATGAAGGAATTTCTATCCGGCATGTACATGCACCACGAGATGGTCAACGGCATGGGATACCCGCAAGGTTTGAAGGGCGACGAGATACCTTTGATGGGCAAGATCGTCGCGGTCGCGGACACGTTCGACGCGATGACCACGGATCGTCCGTATCAGAAAGCCATGAAGTTTGAGGATGCCCTCGCGCGTATCGAGAGTTTTGTGGGAACGCGCTATGACCCCGGCGTTGTGGCTGCGTTTTCTGAGGCATGTAGAGAGGGCCAGATCAAACCAGGACAAGTTAAGCTAAAGAAGCCTGCTGCACCTGCGGCTAATCCACAGATTACACCGATTACAGAGACTCTATCTGTGTGATCTGTGTAATCTGTGGACTTTCTGCTTATAATCCCAGCACATGGGACTTTTTTGGAGAAGAAAAAAGGATGACTTTGTCTCTCTGCGTTTGAACGAACCCGCTGAAGTCAAACCACCGGACGTCAAACCGGAAGTCAAACCGCAGCCACCGCCGCCAATCGTCGAACCGCCAGCAGCAACAGTTAAAGAGGAACCTGTTCCTTCGAGATCTCCGTTCACGACCTCTTTCCTCGGACTGGATCGCTCGATCGAGGAATTGCAAGCGCAGGAGGCTGCGCTCGAACAGGAGTTCTCCGCGAGGTTTCGCCGCGCGGTTGCGGCCACTCGCGAATCTCTGTCCGATAAGCTCGACACGGTCTTTGCCGGGCGCAAACAGATTGACGAAGAGTTGTTGGATCAACTCGAGGAAGTTTTGATTGCGGCTGACATCGGGGTGACGACGACGCTCGAGATTCTTGAGACTGTGCGCCGCGGCGTTGCGCGCAAGCAGATCAATGACCTCGATGCACTGAAGCTGGCGATCAAGACGGAGTTGTTGAATATCTTGCAGGCCTCTGAACGTCAGGGAGTCGCTTCGGAAACGACTGTTCCGGAAACTGTTGCGCCATACGTGATGATGATCGTGGGGGTGAACGGTGTTGGGAAAACGACGACTATCGGGAAGCTCGCTCAACGTATCAAGGCCGAAGGTAACGACGTCTTGATCTGCGCTGCCGATACATTTCGCGCGGCGGCGTCGGACCAACTCGCCATCTGGGCGGAGCGCACCGGTGTGCCGTTGATTCAGCAAAAGCAGGGGACAGATCCGGCGGCTGTTCTTTTCGACTCGCTCAAGGCAGCGAAGGCGCGTGGTTCGGAAGTGTTGATCGTCGACACCGCCGGACGTCTTCACACAAAATCAAATTTGATGGCGGAGTTGGAGAAGATGAAGCGCGTTGCGGCCCGCGAGGTTGAAGGC
>JBKPJS010000536.1:0-3367 GCA_046730815.1 Acidobacteriota bacterium | reverse complement strand
TGGCTGAGAACTATCGCGATCTGATCAGTGGATCGTTGGAGGCGTACCTGTCGGTAGTTTCCAACCGGCTAAACGAGATTATGAAAGTGCTGACAATCTTTTCGGCGATCATGCTGCCGTTGACGTTTATCGCAGGTGTCTACGGCATGAATTTCGAGAATATGCCTGAGTTGCATTCACGGTATGGGTATTACGCAGTATGGGCGCTGATGATCGTGGTTGCGATAGCGATGCTGCTGTTCTTCAGGCGGCGTGGTTGGATTGGCGGCGCGAGCAGCGAGGAGCAAACTCCCGAAGCTTAATTGTAGGGGTGACCTTCCGTGGTCACCCGTTCGTGGAAATCAAAGCGGGTGGCCACGGAGGGCCACCCTACAAAGGATCTGCGTCTTTCAATTCTTCTGAATCATCAAAAGCGCCGTCGGGACTCGGCATATCTCCGTCGTCAGACTCGTCCACATCAACTTCGTTCTCTTCCAAATCCTCGAGCGTTTCTTTACTCGTCGCGTCCTTACCAATCGATTCTTTACGTTCCATACGTTTGTCCTCTAAAACACCGCGAAGAGCACCGTTGCGATCACGGCGGCATAAGCTCCAGCCACAAGGTCGTCACACATTATCCCGAAGCCACCCTTGAGACTTTCAAGTCTGCCCGCAGGGTAAGGCTTAACAATGTCGAAACAGCGGAAAAGAATAAACGAAACCATGACTGCCAAAGGCGTCAAGGCGAAGACTGTTAGCGGCAACAACGCAATCATTTGCCCGGCGACTTCGTCGACCACAACCTTGCCGGGATCTTTTCGACCTGACAACTCCTCGGTCCTCGAAGCAGCCCAGATACCCGCGAGCGTGATCACTAAAATCAAAATGACGATAACCAGCGGATTCACTCGCTGAACAAGCAGCAGAAAGATCGCAACGCCAAGCACCGATCCAAACGTTCCCGGAATCAGCGGTAAATAGCCGACACCGCAAGTCGCTATCGAAAGCGCCAGGTAGTCGCTCGGAGTGCGTGCTGTCGTACTTGAACCGAGATCACGCTCAGGGACCACAAGTGTCGGATTTAACTCGTCGCTGGATTCTTTGACTGGCATTAGTAGGAACAGCCACAGATGAACACAGATCAGCGGCTAATTATTCTTCCGATCAGATCGTACTCATGCGCTTCCGTGATCTCGACGTTCACAAACTCACCCGCTGCGGGCACGACGCCATCGGGAACATCGTTAATCAGCACACAGCCATCGATGTCGGGCGCCTGCGTTGCCATTCTTCCCTGCCAAAGCAGCTCGCTCTCCTGTGACTCCCCTTCAAATAAAACCTGGACCACCTCTCCAATACGAGCTTTATTCTTCCGGCGCGAAATCTTCGCCTGCTCTTTCATCAAGCTCGTGCGCCTGCGGGCCGCAGTTCTACGTGGGATCTTGTCAGGCAAGTCAAAAGCCGGTGTGCCTTCCTCGTCGGAGTAAGTAAAAACGCCGACACGATCGAATTCGACGTTCTTAATGAAACTCAGCAACTGCTCGTAGTCAGCTTCCGTCTCACCCGGAAATCCGGAGATGAACGTGGTGCGCACCGCAATGCCGGGAACTCGCTGTCGCACGCGTTCGATCAGGCGTTCGAGACTGCTCCGGTTGCCGCCGCGCTTCATCAGTTTCAGCACGTTCTGCGATGCATGTTGCAAAGGCATGTCCAGGTACTTCACCGCTTTCGGCTCTTCGGCAAGTACGTCGAGAAAACCGTCGCTGATGTGCGTGGGATACGTGTACATGACGCGCACCCACTCGATGCCGTCGACATGAGCGAGTTCGCGCAGCAGACGCGCGAGTGCGTCCTGTTTGCCGAGATCTTCACCGTAACGAGAAGAGTCCTGGGCCACGAGGATGATCTCTTTGACGCCTTCTTCCGCAAGTTGATGAGCTTCGGCGATGATCGATCCGAAACGGCGGCTGCGGAAGTGCCCCCGCATTTGCGGAATGAAACAGAAAGCACACGGCCGATCGCAGCCTTCAGCAATCTTTACGAACGCGTAATGCGATGGCGTCGCCAGCACACGCGGGGTTGAATCGTCGTAGAGATAGGTTGCGCTTTGATTGCCGAGTGGTATGACGGGAAGCGAGCGCGTGTTGGTCTTCGGATCACAAACCGCGAGGATGTCGTTGATTTGACTGGTGCCGATGAAGGCATCGACTTCCGGAATCTCCGCTTTCAACTCGTCTCGATAACGCTCGACGAGGCAACCTGCGACGACGAGTCGCTGGGCCTGTCCGTTTGATTTGAGTTGCGCGGCTTCGAGGATAGTGTCAATCGATTCCTTCTTCGCCGAGTCGATAAAACCACAGGTGTTGACGACAACTGTATCGGCGTCAGCGGCATTCGACGTGATCTCGTAGCCATTTTGCTTGAGCTGGCCCATCATGACCTCGCTGTCGACGAGGTTCTTGGGACAACCCAGACTAATAAATCCAACTTTTTTCATAAAGTCACTTGACAGGATTTACATGATTGTCAGGATTGAAACATGTCTAATCCTGCAATCCTGTACTGCCTTCCAACGCAAACAGCGCGCGCTCAACTTCTCGCTTTTCAATAGCAGATAGTCGCTGCCCGCCAAATCTCACGCGGTTGTACGCACGCGTAACCAGCAGGGCCTCGTTTGATTTCAGTGTCTGCGCGAACTCGAGCGGCGTCAGGTGCCGGTCGCGCGAGAGCCCACGTTGCTCCATCAACGAAATAAGCCGCTCGTAAAACTGAACGCTCGAGTAAGTGCGTCCCTCTTCTTCCTCATCAAGACTGCGGCCGCGCATTAAACGCCAGACTCGCTTGCCAAACAATAACGACAACACAAGCAGAGCCAGGGCCAGCAACGCGATCAGTGGTAACAGCACGTTTCCGGTGAGATAACTCTGAATAGTCCCCAGCATGTTTGAAACCATGCGACCGTAGTCAAACACCTGATTGTGTAAAGAGGTCGCCAGCGAGCGCTGTTCCTGCTTGTCGTAGCCGACTACATACTGAAACCAAAGCAGCTCCAGCGCTTCACCGTACTTTTGCAACTGCGCCGTGAAACCCGTGTGTACCGGCTCGACGCGGCCTGCCGAAGGTGTCGGATCAAACGTCACCCACGAACGTGTTTCAGGAAAATAGACCTCAACCCATGAATGAGCATCGCTCTGTCTGACTGTGTAAGCTCCCGCGGTTTCGTTGTACTCGCCCGGCAGAAAACCATTCACCACACGCGCCGCAATTCCGTGTGTTCTCAACAACACTGCCATCGCCGTTGAGAAATATTCGCAATGGCCTGTCTTGACGTTGAAAAGAAAATCCGCGAGTGGATCCGGCCCACCTGCTTTCATCTCGAGCGAGTAAC
>JBKPJS010000535.1:0-6261 GCA_046730815.1 Acidobacteriota bacterium | reverse complement strand
TGCGCGGACCTGGGACTGATCAAAGTGGATCTGCTCGGACTGGGCATGATGGCGGTGCTGGAAGACTCAATCAAGTTGATTCGAGATTCCTATGGTGAAGAAGTTGACCTGGCCCATCTGCCGCAAAACGACTCGGCAGTTTATGAAGCACTGCAAAATGCCGACACCATCGGGATGTTTCAGGTCGAAAGCCGCGCGCAGATGTCGTGCTTGCCGCGTCTGCGGCCGGCGACTTTTTACGACATCGTGGTGCAGGTAGCCATCATCCGGCCCGGACCAATTGTGGGAAACATGGTCCATCCGTATCTGAAACGCCGGCAGGGTAGGGAGCCGGTAACGTATGCTCATCCCTCCCTGGAGCCAATCTTGAAACGAACTCTCGGTGTGCCGCTGTTTCAAGAACAGCTATTGCGGATGGCGATGGTGTGTGCCGGATTTACGGGTGGCGAGGCGGAAGAATTGCGCCGCGCGTTTGGGTTCAAACGCTCGGAAGCTCGCATGAAATCAATTGAAGTAAAACTGCGGCAAGGCCTGACGCGAAATGGAGTCACCGGGAAAACTCAGGAAGAGATTGTGCTCGCTATCAGTTCGTTCGCGCTTTACGGTTTTCCGGAATCGCATGCGGCCAGTTTTGCGCTGATAGCTTATGCGAGTGCGTATCTAAAATGTAATTACCTGGCGGCGTTCACCGCGGCGATACTCAACAATCAACCGATGGGGTTTTATCAACCTTTTACGCTCATTAAAGATGCGCAGCGTCATGGATTGAAGGTCCTGCCAATCGATATTACCTGCTCGGATTGGTTATGCACGCTGGAGAAAGAAGAGGAAGTTCCCGTACTTCGTCTCGGACTGAGATACGTGAAGGGTTTGAGCCAGCAGTGAGGCCAGGCAATTGTTCGCGAGAGAGCCGTACGTAATTTCGCGGGCATGGATGATTTGCGTAATCGCGTGCCTGAACTGCGCAAGGATGAAATGAGAAAGTTGGCGGCGATCGGGGCGTTGAATTTTATCCAGGCTTCCTCTGGACGCAAGACCAAAGAACAAAAGCAAAAGACCCACCGTCGCGACGCGCTGTGGCAGGTTGAACGCGTGACGCGTGCGCCAGGCAAACTGTATGAGGGGTTGCTCGAGCAGGACAACAATTCACCCTTGCAGCAGATGGGTTTACTGGAGCGAGTGAATGAGGATTTTCGTGGGACAGGGCTGACGATCGGAAAGCACCCGGTTGCTTATCATCGAGTAGAGTTGAACAAGCTCAAAGCCTTAAGAGCAATCGATATTCGCAAGCTGCGCAATGGCGCTTTTGTACGCGTGGCGGGGTGGGTGATTGTGCGCCAGCGGCCGGGTACGGCAAAAGGATTTATGTTCTTAAGTCTGGAAGACGAGACAGGGGTGAGCAACATAATTGTCACCCCAAAACTCTTCAATAACTACCGGCTCGAACTGGTAGATCATCCTTTCCTCTTAATCGAGGGAGTGCTGCAAAACCAGGATAACGTTATTTCGGTAAAAGCAAGCCACGTGGAGCCGCTTACATTCGCGGTTGCCGCCGCGCCCTCGCACGACTTTCATTAGCCACAAAAAGGCACAGAAGACACAAAACAGATTCCTCGTCGGAAGGGTTTTTATTCATAACTCAATTTGTGTTCTTTGTGCCTTTTGTGGCTAAGCAGGGCGGGCGGCTTGTCGGGGCGGGGCTTCCAGGAGGCCTTGAACAACTTGTGCTACTTGCGATAACGGCTTCGGTTTTCTGAGAAACGCATCGGCGCCATAACGCCTCGCCTCATCTTCAATTTCCGGTGAACCATATGCGGTCAGCACGACGATTCGGGTTTGAGGATTGTGTTCCCTTATCATCTTGATCATATTGAGGCCGTCTTGATTGGTGGTCATCGTGAGGCGTAAATCCTGAATCACTACTCTGTAATTGGTGGCCCCGAGCAGCTTCTCTGCTTCTTCAAGTTCAGAAGCTGTATCAACGTTATAACCCTGTAAAGAGAAGTACTCGCTCATCGAGAAACAGATCGACTCTTCATCGTCGACAACGAGCAACCGTGGCATCGGCAGCTCAGGTTTCTCCTCATGTCCGCCCCAAATCCGTCTCAGTTTACCGGAGACTCTTTTGAGGGTTCCGAATCGGTTTTGCTTCACAGGACACACTAAAACAACAGCATTTAGGTCGTCTGAATTATGGCGAGGGTAGTACCAGGAGCGCATGTGGTCTACACGACGACAGAACCCGCACGCGCATGCGGAAGTAAGTTCTAATGTTCCCCCAAAGCTCATCGTTATACTCCGCACAGTTAACGATGAGCTCAGGACAAGGTTGCGAAAACAACCTTGTCTGACCCGAAGCTATATGGCTATCGCAGCACGCACATTGGGTCGATGTGCGCCTGGAACATTTATTCGGCCTGAAATGCTCTGCGAGGCCGGTTTAGTAATGATATAAAGCAGCACTTCGCACACCTCACGAGTGCCGGTTCCGATCGTGTTTCCCTTTTCATCCTGAATGGCATAGATCCGACCATTCGCGTCCAGGGGAAGAATCACTGGTTCGCCGTACATGGAGAACTCCCTCTCTACCCGGGCTCGAATACAGATCCGCACTAGCTGTTCAAACCGGACAAGTTGCACCCTCATGCGGTGTCGGGACCGTCATGTGGATGGCTTATGGCATCAGTTATGGTTAATTGCTTCCACAGCCGCGGAGCAAGTGCAGCTGTGGAAACACGTTTTGGTTGGCAACACCTGGAAAATAGTGCGAAGACAGGGTCTCTTCCACTATTTCCTGCGAAAACGTTTACGCAGACCGGTAGCAACACCGATTAGCCCTGACCCGAGGAGAAGCATGCTCGTCGGTTCGGGGACCGCTGGACCAGCACCACCAAGTCGAACCTGTCTCACGTCCGAGAAGGTCGCGCCATTGATGGCCGTCAAACTGATCGATGTAATAAATTGACCGTTGATCGCGTCCACGGTGAAGAAGTTCTCGCCATTGGCGTCGACCACGAAGTCATCTTCAAAGAAACCACCGGTGATGTTGATTCCTTCGACGTGGATCAAGACTGAGCCATTGGTCTCAGCATTTATGTTGAATACTGCACGAGTAAACGCATTACCGTTGTCTAAGCCGAAGGTGAGTTGGGTGATTGGATCGTTCCCAGTTCCTCCGCTGACGGTTGCCTGGCCAGACGGATTAGCGTTCAGCAAGCCGCCTGTAGAGGTAAAATTGACCAGAAGATTGCTCGGGCCAACGGTACCCGTTACGGTCGTGACATTGGTTGCGGGGTTAAGCAGGACGTTGTCGGTGCCTTGATTGTTGACTCCTGTAACGACAACAATGTCGGCTTTTGCCGTACCTGCGACAACGCTGACGATTCCAAAAACCGCCAACGTAAGTACAAATTTCTTTAGAGACCCAAATCGGGACATTGCAAATGCTCCTTGTTCTTGACTCCCGAAATAGGGAGGCCTTGTGATGCAATAATTGTGGGAGGCTTGACATCAGGAGAGCCACGCGGGGCAAGTGCAGGCTCTAATTCAGTTCAGCCAAGATACTCGGAGAACTACCCGAGAAACATACGTATGTTTGGCACGTGCGCTTTGGCCTGCAAACACTGCGCCATGAAGACTCCAAACCGCTATTATGCAAAAGCTTAGGAGTTTTTTAGGGAAGAGGGAGGGTGGGGGTGAGTCAAAAAATGCAGAGCGTCCAACATTCAGACTCGAGTCTAGACTTTGGACGGCGAGATCTGGTGTTTCTTAATCTTCTGATAAAGAGAGCTGCGCGGAATGCCGAGGCGCGTTGCAGCCTTTTCGACACGACCTCGCTCTTCCTGAAGGACACGCTCGATGTGCTGCTTTTCGAGTTCCTGCAGAGTGAGACGCGAGTCGAGGAAAGGCGCCCCTATCTGCGTGTGACCATCGAAGTGCAAATCGTTTAGAGTGATGCTTTTCTGGTCGCTGAGCAGAACCGCCCGTTCGATAACATTACGCAGTTCGCGGATATTGCCAGGCCAGGAATAAGCCTGTAATGCTTGAATACATCCCTGATCCAACCGCAATTCTCCTCGGCCCAAATCTGCCGACACTTTATCCAGGAGGTATTGGGCCATGGTGGGAATATCTTCGATCCTGTCGCGCAGTGCCGGAAACGAAAGCGGAATCGTGCTGATGCGAAAATAGAGATCGTCGCGAAAACGTTTTTCCCGCACGAGTTGGCCGATGTCCTGATGCGTCGCCGCGATGAGCCGTACGTCCACTTGACGATCTCTCACGTCCCCCAGGCGCCTAAAACGTTTTTCTTCGAGGACCTTCAGCAGTTTTGGTTGTATCTGCAGATCGACATCGCCAACTTCGTCAAGAAAGATCGTGCCTCGATGGGCCACTTCAAACAGTCCCTGCTTCGAGGCAGTTGCACTGGTAAATGCGCCTTTCTCATGCCCGAAGAGCTCTGTTTCGAGAAGTTCCCTGGTGAGTCCGGCGCAATTCAGATCGACAAAAGCCTCGTCGGCGCGCGGGCTATTCTCATGCAGCCAGCGAGCAAGCACTCCTTTTCCGGTTCCGGTTTCACCCAAGATCAGCACCGGACTTTCAGTCGATAAGATTTTCCGGGCTTGATCGGCAAGTGTGCGAATCGCCGCACTAGTACCTATGAACGGATCGATAGCCTGCCGCACCTGGCGAGATTTACTGGCTAGTTGTTTGTGATGGTTGCGCTGCTTCTGAAGTAAACGCTGGAGAATTACCAGCAAAGTTGGAAGCTCGAGCGGCTTGGTTAAGAATTGTTCAGCGCCTTCTTTAATCGCCCTGACGGCAAGATCAATAGACCCATGGGCCGTCAGGACCAGCAAAGGGATACCGGAGTCGATCTCTCTTAAACGTGGGAGGAGGTCGAGCGCGGTGCCGTCGGGCAGCATGTAATCGGCGATAACTATATCCGGTCTGGAAGTGCGAAACAGGTGCTGCGCATCCTGGCAACTGTCAGCTTCGTCGATTTCGTAACCGTGCTGTTCCAGGAAATCACGGATACCAAATCTGACTCCCCATTCGTCATCGACAACCAAGACTTTGTTCCTGGACATTAAGCATCTCCCTCAACCGGTATGGGAAACCTGGCCATCATACAGGCTCCCCCATCGGGATTGTTGCCGGCGATCAGTTTTCCTCCGTGTTCCTGCATAATGCGCTGTGCGATTGCCAGGCCCAGTCCGGTTCCGCCTCGTCGCTTGGAGAAGAATGGTTCGAAGATTTTCGGTAGATCTTCCTCCCGAATGCCGGCTCCTGAATCCCTGATCTCACACTGGACCCACTCCTGGTTTCCGTCGGAAACTTTTCTTACCTCGATCGTTACTGAAGATTTCTGCGGTGAATGCTGAATAGCATTTTCGATCAAGTTTACAAAAACTTTGGAAAGTCGCCGTCGATCGATCCTGATCTTTGGCAACGAGTCTTCGACCTTGCTTTCGAGAGTTACGTGGGCCACCTCGGCCGCCGGCTGACAGGCACGAATGGACCGGGAAATCAGCTCTTCCATCGAGACCAGGTACAGCTCGCCTCGGAAAGGCTTGCCGTACTCTAACAACTCTTCCATCAGAATTGTGAGTCGTCCTATCTCATCCCGCAATACATTTGTATAACGCAGGTATTCCGTGCGATCACTGAATCTTGTCTCAAAAGCGTCGAGTATGGAAGAGATACCGAACAGTGGATTTCTGACTTCGTGCGCGACGCCGGCCACGAGCGAGCCGAGCAACGACATCATTTCGCTTTGCCGCAGCGACGCTTCGAGCTCGACTCTCTTGGTAATATCCTGTGCGATTAAAATTGCGCGCTCGCCTGCCGACCCGAATTCGTTAATGTGGTAGAGCGTGATGGCCCAGGTTTTAGCGGTGGCGTCGTCTTTGACTTCTTCGGTCACCGGAGCACCTTGATCACGAATGGTTTCGAGGAGTTCGGCAGCCTTTTCCCAGGGCTGGCTATGGCCGAGTTGACCAAGCGTGGTGCCGACGATCTTCTCTGCCTCGATACCGACGATCTGTTCCGCGGCCAAATTCGAACGTTTGATGGCGCCCTCGAGATCGACGATGAGCACCGGGAAATCGATCGCGTTGCAAGTCTGCCGCCACTCCATTGCAGACTGTTGCAACGAGGTGTGCATTCGCTGCTGCTTCTCGTCCAGCAGTTTTCTTTCGGTGACGTCGTTAACGATCACCAGCCTGCTGTTCTTGCCGTCAAAAATTACAGGATGTGAGC
>JBKPJS010000534.1:0-1443 GCA_046730815.1 Acidobacteriota bacterium | reverse complement strand
GTGTAGTGTGGGGGAGCGCTGGGGGATTGATCATCAGGGAACTTTTGTAGGGGCGGCACTCCGTGGCCGCCCGTCGGTCGATTTCACGCGGAACGGGTGGCCACAGAGGGCCACCCCTACAATGACCCAGGTACGAATGTTACGCCGAGACTAATGACGGCACGTCGATATTGTATTTTCTGATCTTGCTGTAAAGACGCGGGCGGTAAATCCCTAGAAGATTCGCCGCCGCCTGCTTGTTCCCCCCGGTTCGCTGGAGCGTTCTTTCTATCACCAATCGCTCGATATCTTCAAGCGTCATGTTTGGCGGAACGTCCCATTGCACGTTAGCCGACGTTCCTTCCGGCAGTGTACCATTGTCGAAAGGCAGATCGATCGGTTCAATTTGCTTATCTTTAGCCAACAACACTGCGCGCTCGATCACGTTTTGCAACTCACGCACGTTTCCCGGCCACGAGTGACCAAACAGTCTTTGATAGGCTGCCTGGGAAACTCCCGTGATCGATCGTTCATATTTCTGCGCATACATGTGCAGGAAGTGTTCCGTTAACAGTTGAATGTCTTCACTTCGCTCACGCAAAGGTGGAACGTGAATCGTGATCGTGGAGATGCGATAAAAAAGATCGTCGCGCAGCAATCCATCGCGTATCGCATCCGCAGGCGGGCGATTGGTGGAACACACCAAACGGAAATCAACCGCGTAAGTCTTTTCCGATCCAATCTTGCGATAACTTCGTTCCTGCAACACACGCAGTAACTTTGGTTGTAACTCGACCGGCATCTCCGCAATTTCATCGAGCATTAGCGAACCGCCGGCAGCGTGTTGCACCAGGCCTTCTTTGTCGGCATGCGCGCCGGTGAACGCGCCTTTGGTGTGCCCAAACAGCTCCGATTCGATCAATTCCTTCGGCAGCGCCGCGCAGTTTACTTTAACGAATGGCTTCTTCGAACGCAGTGACTGGTAGTGAATGGCGTTGGCAATCAGTTCCTTGCCTGTTCCGGACTCGCCAACAATCAGAACATTGGCGTCGGATTTTGCAACTGATTCGATCGTTTCGTAGATCTGTTGCATCGGCTTCGAGGCGCCGATGATGTTGAAATACTCAGCACGAGTCGAGAGTTGTCGTCGCATGTTGGCGGTTTCAGCGACCAGCTCACGACGCTCGAGCGCCTTCTCCACCAACGGCTGGAGCTGATCGAAGTCGAAAGGTTTCTCGACAAAATAGAAAGCGCCCGCCTTCGTTGCTTCGACAGCTTTTTGCACCGAGCCGTAGCCGGTCACGACGATCACTTCTGTCGTCGGTCGCGCGTCCTTCATGTGGCGCAGCACTTCCAACCCGTCCATGTCCGGCAGTTGCAAATCGCAGATCGCCAGGTGATGCCCGCCTTGATCAAAGAGCTCGATAGCGGACGCTCCGGTTGGAGCGGTATCGACGGAGTATC
>JBKPJS010000533.1:0-4595 GCA_046730815.1 Acidobacteriota bacterium | reverse complement strand
GTCGGTTACTGCACCCAATTCGATTCCTTTCCGCGCGGCCTGACCGGACGCGAGTTTCTTAATTCATTTCTGCTGGTCCATGGTTTCGATAGCAAGCGCGCAAACGAGCTGACTCAGGTTGCGCTCGAGCGCGTCAATCTGGTCGAAGCCGGCGATCGAAAGGTCGCGGCGTACAGCAAGGGCATGCGACAACGCATTCGACTCGCACAGTCAATCGCCCACGAGCCTTCCGTCTTGATTCTCGACGAACCTCTCAACGGACTCGATCCGATGGTGCGCGCCGAGACGATTGCACTCTTTCGTAAGCTCGCCGCCGAGGGCCTGCATCTGATCATCTCGTCACACATTCTGCACGAAGTCGACATGATGTCTGACCGCGTCGTGCTCTTGAACAACGGCTACATCGTAGCCGAAGGAAACATTCATGGCGTGCGCGACGAGATGGAAGAGCACCCGATGCAGATCCTGATTCGCTGCGACCAACCGGCGAGGCTTGCGGCTTACGTCTTCGCTCAGAATCACGTGGTCGAAGCCCGGCTTCACGACGACCGTCGCGGTCTGTTTGTGAAGACACGCGACGCCGATCGGTTTTACTTGTTGTTGAATCGCGCGGTTGCGGAGGGTGAAGTGAACTTGGAGTCAGTGGCGCCGGTGGATGATGATCTCAGCGCTGTGTACCAATACTTGATCGGCACAACGGGAGGCAGTGCATGAGTTCTGCTATTGAAGCGGTCTCCACCAGGTCAGAGAAGCGAGCCGGTAACTGGGCGCTTTGGCTCCGCCAGATCGCCGCTATCTTTCGTCTCGAAATCGAGAAGAATTTTCTTGGCCGTCGTGCAATCTTGATTTACCTGATTGCGTTGTTGCCGCTTTTCCCATTGCTGGTCCTAGCGCTTGTTACCCCGCCGGGCGACGAATGGAAAGACTTCAATACCTACAGCATGATCTACGCCATCCTTTACAACGGCTTGATTCTGCGCACCGTGGTTTTTTTCGGATCGGCATGGATCTTCATGAACCTGTTTCGCGGCGAGTTGGTTGACCGGAGTTTACACTACTACTTTCTGAGTGCGGTCAGGCGAGAGGTATTGGTCGTTGGCAAGTATATTTCGGGTCTTGTGACCTCGATCGTTCTGTTTACCGGCACGACTGTCGTGGCGATGTTGCTGCTTTACGTACCGCATTTTTACTCGCAGAGTTTGCGTTACTTCACTGAAGGCCGCGGGCTGTCGCAGATTTTGACTTATGCCGGCGTCACGATCCTCGCATGTATCGGTTATGGTGCTTTCTTTTTGGTAGTAGGCCTGTTTATTCGTAATCCGATCATTCCTGCGCTGCTGCTTTACGGTTGGGAGTGGCTCAACTTCCTGCTGCCTCCGCTGTTGAAAAAGATCAGCGTCATTCACTATCTCAACTCGCTGGTGCCGGTGCCGATTTCTGAAGGCCTGTTCGCGGTTGTCGCCGATCCCACACCGGCATGGATCGCTATTCCGAGCATGTTGGTAGTCACGCTGCTCGTCTTGATCCTCGCCGCCTATCGCATCCGTCACATGGAAATCCGCTACGGTAGTGATTAGTTTTAGCCGCAGATAATCTGTGTAATCTGTGGATAGTACTCACCGGCTAACATAAGTATTGCCTTTAATCCAGAAGCGCCACGGCTTATCGATCCACTGCTCCGCGTAGTCGATGCCGATGCGCGGACCTTTGGCGATGTGACGGGAAGAGACGCTCTCGTATTCCTCGATCCAAACTCGATCACCCAAAAGATCCGCACCATCGAGTTGTCGATCGATACCCATCGCAATACACAGTTTGCCTGGTCCATTCGTCAAGTTGTGATCCGGATGAGAATGCCTGCGCGCTCTCATGATTTCTATCCCCTGGACCGGCTCGAGCGCCCGAACGAGAATCGCGTGCGGAGTGTCGGCGACATTGCTCACGACGTTGAATTGGTAGTACATGCCGTAGACAAAATAGACGTACGCCACGCCGCCCCTACCGTACATCGTCTCAGTTCGTTTCGTTCGCCGACCGCCATAAGCATGGGAGGCCCTGTCTTCTGGTCCACGATATGCTTCGACTTCGACTATCTTTCCCGACACGCGTTCACCCTTTGACCCCGGTACGACCAAAAGCTTGCCGAGTAGATCTCGAGCGACGGTGAGGACGTTAGAGCGCAGGTAAAACTCGCGCGGCAGTTTCGCGGGCTTCGTTATCAGTGTAGTCTCCAGACCATTACGAAAAAGATTATCAAACCAATCATCACTATCCCGCGGCGTACCCACTTCTGGCCGATACGCACCGCCATGCTCGCGCCGAAGTAGCCGCCGACCAGCGCGCCACACGCCATCACGAGCGCATCTTCCCACACCACCAGTCCGGCAAGTGAAAAGAGCAACACGGCGATGCTGTTGATACAAATGCCGAGAAAATTCTTAATCCCGTTCGCCCGGTTGAGTTCGTTGAGACCGAGCAAACCCATTGCCGCCAGCATCAAGATTCCGTTGCCCGCCCCGAAATAGCCGCCGTACATTGCAGAAAAGAATTGAAAGATCATGGCGCCGCTCCACCACAGCCCCATCGGTTTGTCGTCGAGTGATCCGAGTCGTAGTCGCTTGTTGATGACGCCGTGCGACATGAAAAGGAGTGTCGCGAAGAGAATCAGGAAAGGCACGAGGTTGGCAAACACGCGCGAGGGCGTTCGAATCAAAAGTAACGCGCCGAACGCGCCGCCGATGATACTGGTAATGCCGAGTCGAAACAGGATCGTGGAACTGTTTTCGAGTTCTCTTCGATAGCCAAATAGTCCACCGAAGAGTCCGGGCCACAGCGCAACCGTGCTGGTACCATTTGCAACTCGCGGATCGAGGCCGAGCCAGATCAACACAGGAAACGTCAGCAGCGTCCCTCCACCGGCAATAGAATTGATCGCGCCGGCTGCAAAGGCGGCGCACAGCATGACAAGCCAGGGGAAGAGACGCATAGTTTGCGGTCCATGTTAAAATGCGCCACGAAAAAGCACAAAGAGCAACAAATTGGAACGACAGCCACAAAGAAGCACAAAGGTCGGCGAAAACCATTTGGTAAAAGACATCTCCCGTTAGCAAGAAGCCGCCAAATAAAACCTCGGTACGAAATCTATGCCTAAAGATGCTCATGAAATGACGGACAATGAGGTCCGCCAGCGCATCGTCACTCTTGCCTTTGGTGGCGACGAGCGCCTCTTCATTGCCTTCTATCGCAAATTACAACAGGGACTTCCGGAAGGGACCGGAATCGTGTTGCGAGGCAGCGTTGTAACCAACAAACGTCATGAAGACGGTACTCCTTTCGATTCTCAAGGCACGTCGACGAGCGATATCGATGTGACTCTGGTCGGCAAAAAGGTCATGGAAGCATGGTCGCCAGACGCATATTACCTTCCCGGGCTGCACACGAAGCCACTATGCGATAAGGATCCGGATATCGCTCCCAGCCTGAATCCGCTGCGCGAGGCGCTGCAAAAATTGATCGGGCGTCCAGTGAATATGCAGGCCACGTCGAGTCTCGTGCTTTATGGCCGCGACGTGTTATTCGGCGAGCCGTACTATGTGGTGGTCTCACCCGGTGAAGCTGCGTGACGCTCAGGTTGCTTAGTTACAACATCAGGTTTGGGGGCCTGGGCAGGGAAGAAGCGCTTGCTGAAACGATCATTGCCGCTGCACCGGATCTGGTCGTCTTTCAGGAAGCCACGCGTCCCGACGTCATTGAACGTCTCTCGCAAGCAACCAAGTTTCCATTTTGGGCGGCGCGACGAGACCACTCGATTGGGTTCCTCAGCCGCCAGGCAGTCGAGTATCACGAATGGCACTATCCGGCGGGTGCGCGGCACTCGGTGCTCGAGATTGTGCCCGCGGGAGGTAAGACACGGGTGTTTGGCTTGCATCTGAGCGCGCGATTCTCCAAATGGGATGAGCGCCGGCGAACACGCGAGATCCGATCACTCCTGGAGGGAATCAAACGATACCAGGACGGCTTTCATGTCCTGGTCGGAGACTTCAATACGCTCGCGCCTGGGGAAGCCCTGAACGCTCACCGCATGCCAGCGTGGATCCGCGCGCTGATTTGGATTAGCGGCCGCAAGCTTCAGCGCGAGACGATTCAACTGATGCTTGATGCTGGTTATGATGACGGTTACCGGATGCTCAACGCTGATGACGAGGGATACACGTTTCCCACGTGGGATCCGCACGTGAGGCTCGATTATGCATTTGTCCCGCGGGCGTTCTCGAATCGATTGGTTAAATGTGCGGTGATTACCGAACCGAAGGAGCGAATACAGGCGGCCTCAGATCATTGTCCACTGGTTGCTGAGCTAACTCTTGATTAAATCTTGAAAAATCCTGTAATCCTGTCTACGGTTTAACAGGATTACAGGATCTGCATGATTGGCAAGATATGGCCAGTGTAGCCTTGAGGTAGTTGCACCTCGATTGTGCTGTGAAGACAGAACTCAGTCGTTGGTCCAAGGGTCATTTGGCGTCCCCACAAAGCGACTCCTGGCTGCGAGGTGAGTGGTTGCAACGCAGCATAGAACTCACTGTACGAAACTC
>JBKPJS010000532.1:0-7324 GCA_046730815.1 Acidobacteriota bacterium | reverse complement strand
TCCCGGTCACTTTGCTCAAGTGAATTCAGTTGCGCCGCTGTGGCAGTGTGTTCGAGTGCGCTGGTTTCAAACTCTCTTATCGCTGCCTCTTGCTCCGTCGTCAGGTTGTGCTGGCAGAGACGGAGGTCAGCGGCTCGCAGCTCCGCGAGGGTGACTATTAGATCGTTTGCGGCGCGGGTGGCTCCGGCCGCTGGATTATTCAGCTCGTGAGCCAGTCCGGCTGAGAGTTTGCCCAGGGCCATCAGCTTGTCCTGTTGCTGATCGACCGTGGTCATTTCGCGCACACGATCACTCATGATACCGACCAGACGTTTGGCGAGGACCGGCATCCGCTGCAGCAACTCGGGAAACGCCGTGACGGGAAAGCGCATAACGCGACTCGGCATTACAGCTCTGCCGGTAAGGGTGAACTGCGTCATACGCGAGAAAGGAAGTGTCCCGGTTACTTCGCTCGCCGGATCGCCGGCCCTGGCAATATAGACATGCCCATCGTGTGCGTTGTCGTCGCGGTAGGCGTGCACTTCTCCTTCAATAAAGATTGTCATCCAATCAGGCGGGTCGCCTTTGCGGAACAGAACGTCACCCTCAGCATATCGCTCGTCGCGGACATTTTCTGCAAACCACCGCAATTGATCTTCCGGCAGATCGGCAAACACACTAACGCGTCGCAGCGCCTCAACTCGATCTTCAGGTGAAGTGCGGGTTGCGGTGACAGATCCTACTATGCCGGATACTGGAACCGGCACGCCTACCCCTTCTATTTTTGGATCGTTCATCGCTTATATCACCTTGCTGAGATACTGGTGTACGAATGAAATCGCAACCGAACCTTCGCCAACACCTGACGCGACTCGCTTGACCGAACCATGTCGCACATCGCCGACGACGAAGATTCCCGGTACGTTTGTTTCCAACAAGCCGGGATCGCGGTCCAAGGGCCATCCTTTAGGACGCTTACCATCGCGCATCAAGTCGCGGCCTGAGTAAATGAACCCGCGATCATCGCGCTCTACGACATTCGCAAGCCAGTTTGTGTTTGGAGCGGCGCCGATCATGATGAAGAGTGAATTGGCTGGTACGGTATTGACTTCGTTAGTTGTACTGCACCGCACGGATATTGATTCGAGATGATCTTCGCCGTGCGCTTCTACCACCGATGAGTTGAATTCGATTTGGATGTTCGGAGTTTCCTTGAGTTGATTGATCAGGTATTGAGACATCGAAGCAGCGAGTGATGATCCTCGCACCAGCATCACTACTCGTCGCGCATACTTCGAGAAGTACATGGCCGCCTGTCCAGCGCTATTCGCGCCTCCAATCACGAAGACGTCCTCGTCTTTGGTTGACATTGCTTCCGTCATCGCCGCGCCATAGTAGATCCCTGCGCCAGTAAGACGCTCGACGCCTGGCGCGTCCAGTTTGCGCCACTGCACACCGGTCGCAACTAACAAAGCGTGACAACTAAGCTCGGCCCCATCTGCTAATCTCAGAAATCGGTATGGACCATCAAGGCGTACCGCCGTTGCTTCAGCAGAAAGGATCTCGACGCCGAATCGTCTGGCCTGAACCACGGCTCGTCGCGCGAGGTCGGCGCCACTGAGTCCGCTTGGAAAACCCAGGTAGTTTTCGATACGGCTCGACATACCGGCCTGGCCACCAGGCGCTTCACGCTCGACCATGACTGTTCGCAAACCCTCGCTTGCCCCATAGACGGCGGCCGCAAGTCCCGCTGGACCACCACCCACGATTGCGAGATCATAGAACGCTTCCGCGGCGCGTGTTTTGAGTCCGACATTTGTCGCAAGGTCCGCCAGCGTAGGCTGTCGCAAGCGTAAACCGTTAGCAAAAATCAGGAGCGGCAGGTCTCGTTTCTCTACGTCGTCGAGCAAGTCAACAACGCCCTTCACTTCCGCATCGGTCTGGGCAGTCTCGATATCCAGCCATTGATATGGGACGTGATTGCGGGCGAGGAAATCTTTGATGTTATGCGACGCTGGTGACCATCGATTACCCAACACACGAATGCCTTCAAACTGCGGCGGAAAGGTAGCCTGCCAATCTTCAAGCAGATCGTCGAGAACAGGGTACAAGTTTTCTTCCGGCGGATCCCAGGGCTTGAGTAGATAGTGATTGATGCCGGCGTCGTTGATAGCTGCAATTGCGGCGTCAGTGTCCGCGTAGGCAGTCAATAGCACGCGCTTGGCATCGGGATAGAGCGTAATGGCCTGGGCCAAAAACTCGACACCTGAGACGCCCGGCATTCTCTGATCGACGAGGAAGAGTGCGACGGGATTATTCCTGAGCTTCAATTCTCGAAGAATCTCCATTGCAGCCGGTCCCGATTCGGCTCGGAGCACGCGGTAGTCGGCGGCATACTTGCGTCGCAGATCGCGCTCGATTGCCCGCAACACCTCCCGATCATCGTCAACCGCTAGTAATACTGGTTTAGCCATATTTCTCGTTAGCCTAACGTAAGCCACCAACAAGCACAAAAGGCAACAAAGAGTTCACTAAACTTTTGTGCCCTTCGTGCCTTCTTGTGACCCTTGTCAGTGATTCTTGAGATGCTTGGTTGTGTCTTCCGTAACGCTGTAGCTCACAGGAATGAAATCAGAAGTTTCGGCAGACCGGAGTTCAAGCGGGTTGGTTTTTGGTTCCTCTATTTCGGGTGTCGCGTTAGCGGCGCGCTTCACAATCTCCGCCAACCTTTTACTCACAAAAACTCCATTTACTATGAGCGCCAGACCCACCATCACTGGTATTAATCCCGCAACCCAAAGGCGACTAAGAATCTCAGCAGTGCTGGCCGCAACATTGCCGCTTAAGATTAGTCCTTGCATGAAAATGGCGAGAAAGATCGAGATGCCAACACCGACGCTGCCTGTGATAACACCGGCTTTGATCTCGTTATAACGTTTTACTTCAGGCGCGATGCCTCGCCGGTGATCCAACTCATCCTGGCGCCTTTTGCTTTCGGCATCGTAAATAGCCATTTCGGCAAACCAGGGTTGACTGCGTTCAGGTTTTTTGTCGGTCTCCCTGGTGTCGACCACCTGTCTGACAGCGTACAGGTTGGCGCCACACGACTTGCAAAATTTCAGCTCCTCACCTTGCGTAAAACCGCATCTTGGACAAAACATAAACCGCTCCTGTCGTAGGTGTTATCGGGGCATACGACGATTACCATACAAGAGTTCTTGCTGGCTTATATGTCAATCCTAATAATCATGTAAATCCTGTCAACTCGAATATTTCGAAAGTGGGATCTGCAAGTTCCGCAAGCGAAACTGATCAATCGCGTTTCCATGAAGGCGGCAGTGACCTTCAATCATTCTCTGGATTGAAAACTCCTGTAATTAAAGCATAAATTGCATCTAACCATGTGTTTTGATCAGTTGGCACAAGCTT
Source organism: Acidobacteriota bacterium (assembly GCA_046730815.1). Lineage (GTDB taxonomy): Bacteria > Acidobacteriota > Blastocatellia > Pyrinomonadales > Pyrinomonadaceae > PSRF01. The sequence goes on along the minus strand of JBKPJS010000532.1, from coordinate 3,916 downwards.
TGAATCGGCTTACCGTGGAGAACTGTACACTGCGCGAACCGTTGAATAAGCCACCTGTTTTTCGTATATCTTCGCGCTCAATCGCCGCTTTCAACGGCCCATACAGCTCTCCAGAGTTTAAGTACTACAGATCCAACATTCGCGGTTGCTCAAAGGTAGAACTTCAGAAATATTGAGGAGGGCAAGATGCGAGGATTTCTCCGACAAGACCTGAGCTTCAGTCTCCGGACATTAGTTAAGAACCTTGGTTTCACGATCACAGCAGTCTTGACACTTGCGTTGGGAATAGGTGCGACGACTGCGATTTTCAGTGTCGTCTATGCTGTGTTCGCGCCGATGCCTTATCCGAAGTCAGAGCAACTCGTCATGGTGTGGTCCAAAGTGCAAGGACACAAAAACTCCGTTGCGATTGGCGACTATTTGGAATGGAAGCGAAGGAGCACGTCCTTCCAGGACATGAATGCATGGTCCGGCGGCTCATTCAATATCGCGACCAAAGAGCGGCCAGAACAGGTCGAGGGTTCACCTCGGACACCAGGGTTCTTCAAGATGGAAGGCCTGCCGATGTTGCTCGGCCGCGATTTCCTTCCTGAAGAAGGCGAGCCGGGCAGGGACCATGTCGTAATCCTCAGCAACCGAACGTGGAACAGGCTCTTTGCGGCAGATCCCAACATCATCGGTAAAGACATCCGTATGAATGGCGAGCCGTACCAAGTCGTCGGCGTGCTTCCTCCGGGAATGTACGACCGCCTTCCCATGGAGTTGTGGGTGCCGCTTGCTTTCGATCCGGAACAAACCAACGACCACGACGCGCATTTCATTCTCGTGATGGGCCGGTTGAAAGACGGCGTTTCTATCGGGCAGGCACAATCAGAGATGAACGGAATTGCCACGCAACTCCAAAACGAATACCCGAAGTCCAATACTAACTGGGACGTCAGCGTCGAACCGTTGCATCTGAATTTCCTCGAACCTACCACGCGCAGAAATCTTTGGTTGCTATTGGGCGCGGTTAGTTTTCTCTTATTGATCGCCTGCGTGAATGTCGCAAATCTGCTGCTGGCTCGCGGCACATCGCGTCAGCGTGAAATCGCAGTGAGAGCAGCTTTAGGCGCGTCCAGATTCCGAATATTTAATCAGTTTCTTACCGAGAATTTAGTGTTGGCCCTTATCGGCGGCGTATTCGGGGTCCTGCTCGCGGGATTAATCCTTCAGGCAATAACATTGGTCATGCCGCCTACGGGCACGATGTTGCCCTCTGAAGCTGATATCAGAATCAGCATGCCGGTTTTGCTTTTCACGATCGCTGTGACAGCAGTTTCCGGATTGCTGTTTGGATCCGCGCCCGCCTGGCAGGCCACACGTCTCGATCTTAACGAAGTGCTCAAGTCGGGAGGACGCACGGGTGGCGGAGTACGTCGTAACGCACTTCGTTTCCTCGTGATAGCAGAGTTCTCGCTGGCGTTGACCTTGTTGGCTACTGGTGGTCTGGCGCTCAAGGGCTTTTGGAACCTGACGCGGGTGGACCTCGGGATTCGTCCTGAGCACGTTCTTACGTTCCAGTTGCCAGTGCCGGATGAACGCCTGAAGACAGCCGATCAGATCAGGTCGTATTACCGGCAGATTCTTGAACGGGTCGAGGCAGTCCCTGGCATAACAAAGGTTGGTGTAATGACGGGCGTACCCGCTCGTGGGCCAAACTTCGGCATGCCCGTCACGATAGTGGGCCAACCTGAGGTAAAACCTTTCGAAGGTCCCGGCGGGGCATTTCAGATGATCAGCCCGGGATACAAGGACGCGCTGGGAATTCGCGTGACGAAAGGTCGCAGCATCGATGAGCGCGATACGGAAACCAGCCCGCGTGTGGCGATGGTCAACGAGTATTTCGTCAAGCGCTTTATGTCCGGACTCGATCCACTGACGCAACGTATTTCCGTCCGAGAATTGATGCCCGGAGGAAAAGTCGGAGAACCCCGGGAATGGCAGATTGTCGGCGTCTTTCATGACGTGCGCGGAGCCGGAATGCGCGAGGAGTTTCCCGAGATCGACGTGCCGTTTTGGCAGAGTCCCTGGCCGCAAGTTTCGATGGTGGTACGGACAGAGGGCGATCCCAAGGCAGTGACCAAAAGTGTGGCGAGCGCCATTAATTCGGTCGATCCGGATTTACCGCTTGCGGGTGTGAAAACGGTTGACGAGATCGTAAACGAGTCGTTGTCCATCGATCGCTTTACCATGGTTTTGTTCACGAGCTTTGGACTGCTCGGCTTGTTGCTTGCCGCAGTTGGTATCTACGGTGTGATGGCATTTGGTGTCGCGCAACGCACTCAGGAATTTGGGGTGCGGATGGCTCTCGGTGCGCAGCGCTCGCGAGTCGTAGGCCTGGTACTGAGGGAGGGAACTATTGTGGCTGTTGTCGGAGCGGTCATTGGACTCGGTGGTGCTTACCTCGTTGGCCGCGCGATGCAGTCAACGTTGTATGGAGTGGGTGCGATGGATGGTTTCGCCGTTGGAACGACCGCTGCCCTGTTGCTGGTTGTGGCGTGGTTGGCCTGCTTGGTTCCTGCGTTGAGGGCGAGCCGAGTGGAACCGATGGCGGCATTGAGGGACGAATAAGGCTTAAGTAGAACGCGTTTGCGTCGCTGTGCGGAAGGAAAGCACTAAAGACGCGACGCATACAGACCACAACAAAAACTTTACGACGACCACCAACAGGTTGTTTGGCTCGGATGCAGTCTGCCGTAACGTCTCTTCAAGCTGGCCCAAAAAACTACTGGTCATCAGTCCGGAGAAGGAGGCCCATGCCAGTACCAGGAACACTGTGCCCCACGACTTTGCGCGGTAAGCAGCCCACCCACCAATAAGCAGCAATGCACCTGCGAGGTAATCCTCGAACATGGTAGTGAAGTCGATGGTCCAGTGACTGATACCTCGACGCGCCGTTTCCAGCACGGGAAGAAGTACGCCCATCACAAACGCGGCAATGATTTCAAATCTCATGCTCAGATCACTTTCGTCAGGTGGTATCCTGGTTAAACTACCACAGAGATACAGAGACAACTGCCACAAAGAAGCACAAAGGCACAAAAATCAGCGGAAACTATTTGTGCCTTTGTGCTTCTTTGTGGCTGAAATGCCGTCTTTAATATACTGTTTGGCTTATTGAGATATGGATATTGAGACGTTGCGCGATTTCTGTCGGAGTCTTCCGGCGGTTACGGAAGATATCAAGTGGGGCCACGATCTGTGCTTCTCCGTGGCCAGTAAGATGTTTTGTGTTGCTTCGCTGGAGGGGCCGCTGACCGTCTCTTTTAAGGTGAGGGATGAAGAGTTCGAAGAACTGGCGAGCTCGCCGGGAATGTGTCCCGCGCCATACGTGGCACGCTACAAATGGGTGCTTGTTGAGGAAGTCAGTAGGCTCAGCCGTAAGGAGTGGGAGCACTATGTCAGGCAATCGTACGACTTGGTCAGAGCCAAGTTGCCGAAAAAAGTAGCCCGGCAGCATGGGCTGGCATGAGCGCCGCGCCGAAAACGGTAGCGGGTGCTTCAGTCCACGCCGAGTTGCCAGAAAAAGAATGCCCAGATATCCGCATAGCGATCGATAGTTCTGCTCGCTAAGGGGCTGCCCCGGTGTCCCGCTCGCTTTTCTTCGCGCAAGAGAATCGGATTCCTCGAAACATTTGCCGCCAGCCATGCAGCGTGCATTTTGTACCCATGCCATGGAGCGACGCGGTCGTCGTTGTCAGGAACGATGGTGAGTATCGCAGGGGCCTCGATCTTTTCCGGCAACGTGTGATAGGGGCTGTATTGCATCAGGAATTCGAGGTCATCCGAATCTTCGGGTGAACCGTAATCGGCAACCCCTGTCTCTTATACACATCTCCGAGCCCACGAGACATTGAGGTCCATCTCGTATGCC
>JBKPJS010000531.1:0-15620 GCA_046730815.1 Acidobacteriota bacterium | reverse complement strand
GAAACCGTTTGCGTTGATGATGGGGAAACTGGTTGGTGTCTCGTTAGTTGCGCTGACGCAACTTGCGATTTGGGGGCTCGCGTTTAGCGCGTTTGCGCTGTACGGCGTGGGTATTCTTGCCGGAAAAGGAATACGAGCGAGTATTCCAACCATTCCGTTTTCACACTATATTTACTTCGCACTATTCTTTCTGCTTGGTTACTTCATCTACGCTACGATCTATGCGTTGCTCGGATCGATGGTGACCACGGTGCAGGAAGGCGGGCAGTTGGCAATGCCGGTAATCCTCATCCTCGTGATCAGTTTTTACCTGTTTCTGCCGGTGAGTCGCAGTCCTGACTCTTCGTTCTCATTTTGGGTTTCAATGTTTCCGTTGTCAGCGCCGGTCGCGATGCTGGTGCGGATCGTGACGCAGACTCCGCCGTTCTGGCAGATCGCCCTGTCGTTAGCGATTGGCTTCGGCACCGTGCTGATGATCATGTGGGTTGCGTCGCGCGTCTACCGCGTGGGGATGTTGATGTACGGCAAGCGGGCGTCGATACCGGAAGCGTGGCGTTGGGCAAGGCAAGCATGATCGAAGTCGAAAAAAAATTTCGCTTAACCAAACGGCAGCGAGATGCGGTGCTGAAGCGTTTGCCGGAAGTTGGCGCGAGTTTGCAAGGCGAAGAGTTTGAGGAGAACACGGTTTACAACGGCGAGGCTTTGAACAGAGGTACTTGCGTGTTGCGCATCAGGCGCGTTGGCCGGAACGCAATTCTGACGTACAAAAAACGCATTCCCAGTTCGTCCGCAATCAAGCAACAACGTGAAGAAGAAACGGCCATCGGGGATCCCGCAGCGATGGAGGCGATCCTCGAGGCGCTCGGTTTTACGCCCGCGCTCGTTTACGAAAAACGGCGGCAGACCTGGCGGCTTGGCAATGCTGAGATCGTAATCGATGTCTTGCCGTTTGGTTTGTTCATGGAGATCGAGGGAAGGGTAAACGAGATCAAGGCAGTGGAGCGAAAGCTCGGGTTGAAGGGATTACGGGCCGAGCTTGCCACCTATCCTCAGCTTACGAAGAAGCACGGCAAACTCTACGATGGATTGATCGAAGCACGTTTTTAGCCGCAGATTTACGCAGATAAACGCAGATCAGTCCTTTTCTAATCTGCGTTTATCTGCGTAAATCTGCGGCTAATTCTTTTTCCGAAGAACATACTTGCCGGCGTTTCCAGTGACGAAAAACTCTTCGACAAGATAACCCGCATCAAGTGCGCGAGTGAACGCTTCTCGCGTCGTGACGCGCCAGTGTTCGTGATTCGACGTGATCTCGCATGGGATCTCAATAACGATGTCTTCGGCGCGAATAAGATCATCAGTACGTGGAGAGGCATTCTGTTCCAGACGCGACTTAACTCGCTCACTATCCAACAACCACGTAACCCACAGCCGATCCGTCCCGAACCGGTGTAGAAAGCTCGACGTCACTCCGTAGTAATCAACGTAATACCGATCGGCAATGACACCAAGCTTACTGAAATTGAGATGAGCGTTACGCGACTGCAAAGGATCAAAAGTCCAGGTAATGCGTTTGACTCCGAGCGCCAACGCCGCTTCGCGCTGGGCTCGTTTTAACAAGTAACCCAGATTTTTTGATCGATAGCCGGCGCTAATCCCAAGCATGTCTGAATGGATGATGGTTTCACCATTCAGAATTCCCGGAAAACCAAACACGAACCCCACCATGCGCTCTTCCGCAAAGGCACCGATCAGTATCGCGCCCACTTCCTTCTGTGGCTTCAATGCAAGAGCGGGATAGACTTCGAGATCCTCTACTCCCCAGATCTCCCGTTGCAGTTGTTCCACCTCGCGCATTTCCGCGAGGCTCTCGATGTCCCGAATTACGATCGTCGGTGGAGCGCTCATGGCAGGTTTGAATCAGATCAATAGACCGGCGATGAGTTCTTTGAGCCAGTTCACGTCGATAGGTTTGGTGACGTACGCGTCAAAGCCTGAGGCTTTAGCAACCGAGCGGAAGTCGTCTTCCTGATGCGCCGTGACGGCGATGATGGGAACTGTTTTGAGTTGTTCGTTCTGGCGGATCAACTTCGTGGCCTCGAAGCCGTCCATGAGTGGCAGCGTGAGGTCCATAAGGATTACATCGGGGTTCTCGCGAATGGCCGTATCGACCGCGATTTTGCCATTCTCAGCTTCCAACACTATGAAGCCCAGCTCTTCGAGTTCGAGCCGCATGAAGAGCCGTGTGTCCTCAAAGTCTTCGACCAAAAGTAGTTTTAGATCCTTCGCATTCCGCTCTGCCATGGTTCGGGGACTCTATGTTCCGCTAAACTCAATGTCAAGGTAGGTATTCCAAAATTCGAGCGAAACAAATTTAGGGCGCCACTCGTTAAAGACCGAGAATATCAATTTTTCACTCCTTTGAGGCGGGGAAACATGAAACGCATAGTGATACTGATTGTCCTGGTGGTGCTTGCGGGCATCGCTGGTGTCGTGGTTCGTTCTTCGGCCGAGCTTCGCGGGCTGGTCTCGCACCAAAATAACGCAGGCGAGGTGCGCCAGAAGATAAATCAAACTTTTGAGCTGGCGCCGGGCGCACGAGTTGAGCTGGCAGGTTTGAACGGTCCGGTCAACATCGAAACGTCTGACACCAGGACCGCGGTGATTAATATCGAACGCACCGCGTCGTCGCAGGAAGCACTCGATCGCCGCAAGGTTTTTGTCGAGGCGGATGCGAACAGTTTGCGAATCCACGGAGAAAAAGGAGACAGCGGTTTCTTTGCGCGGTTCTTTGGCCCGTCGGCTACCGAACGCGTTACGTTAAAACTGCCGCGTCAGATTTCGCTGAATGCCAAAGGCGTGAACGGATCGTTCGTGACGAGCGACATCGACGGCGCCGTGGAAGTAGCAGGTGTTAACGGCAGGGTTCAGATTGCGAGCGCCGTGGGAAGAGCGAGCTTTAAAGGCATCAATGGAAACATGGTCGTGGGTTTGAAGAAGCTCGATCAGGATGGGGTGACGTTGAGCGGTATCAATGGCAACATCGAATTGCAGTGCGGTGCGGAGGTGAACGCCGACCTCGAGACCAAGGGGATGAACGGGCGAGTTATTTCTGATTTGCCGAATGTGTCCATCGATAAGAGTAAGCGAGGCAGTTACTGGGCACGCATCGGCACCGGCGGCACTGGAATCACCGCGAAGGGCATCAACGGCAACATTCGCTTGACCCGCGGACCCGAGGTAGCTTTAACCAGCGAGAACTAATAAAAATCCATCCACAGATTACGCAGATTCTGTGTAATCTGTGGATTGTTTTAAAATGGCTTGCGCGTCGTTAGGGTTGGCGCGTTCCACGCACGCAGCTTCTCATTCCACTGCGGCAGCGTCTCACGCAAAAACTTATTCACTTCTTCAACTCGAGCGCGATACACCGGTTGGATCTCTCCGAAGTATTGTCGCTGTCCAACTGTTGGACCAAAGTTCGTATCGAGTGAGAAGAACAGGTTGCCGATATCGTCCGCCACCTGTGATCTGCCCGCAATACCCAGACCTTCTTCGCGAGCCGCCAGCCGATCTTCGAGCGTGTCCAACTGCTTGATGTAGTCCTCGAGTGCTTTCATCAGATCCTTGTCGGGCTCTTTATTCAAAGTCTTCATCGTCGTCTGCGCTTGCTTGAGTTGTTCTTCGAGACTGTCGAGGAAGCGCAACGAGGAATTGATGGTCGATTGCATATCGCGCAGCTTGATCTGCGTGTCGAATGTTTCTTGCAACTCCGCGAGCGGCGTGCTGATGTTCGGATCCAGTTTCACCTCAACTCGCTCTTCGAAAGTCTTGTCATTGACAGTCAGCTTTACCGTGTAAGTTCCGGGCAGCACTTGTGGACCACGCGGCGCGCCGCCGAAAGCGATTTGCTCTTCCGTCGGTGGCTTGCGAACTTCGGGTCCCCCAAGTCGCAGGTTCCAGGCGATCCGATTCAGCCCCTTCTCGCGTGACGGGCGCTCGAGATCCTGCACGAGCTTTCCATCGCGATCGAAGATTTGAACCTTCAGCGTCGCTTTGTCGTCGAGCTTTTCTTTCAAGTAATAAGTAATCAATGCGCCGTTTGGCGGATTTGGTCCAGTGAACGCCTTGTCGCCAATGCCGTAACGAGAAAAGCGGCTCGTGTAACGCAGCGCCGGCCGCACGGAAAACAGGTACGCGTTGCTGCTCAGGATTTGTGGGGTCATCTGCTGGATCACGGTCGCATCGTCGAAGATCCAAATGCTGCGGCCGTGTGTCGCGAGGATGAGATCGTTCTCACGCGGATGAATCAGAATGTCGTGCACCGCGACGTTCGGCAGGTTCTTCATATTCAACGGCAACCAATCCTTGCCGCCGTTGTAAGAAGCAAAGAGTCCGAGCTCCGTTCCGGCGTAAAGCAAATTTGTGTTCTTCGGATCTTCGCGAATAACTTGCACGTACGCCTTCGTGGGCAAGTGGGCAGAGATGTTGGTCCAGGTTCTGCCGCTATCGGTGGTCTTGAAGATGTACGGCCGGAAGTCGTCAAACATGTGCCGGTCGAATGACACGTACGCCGTGTTTGCATTCGTGCGTGATGGTTCGACGTGCGACACTGGAGAATTCGCACCGATACCCGAAACATTTTTGATTAGATTGCTCCAGTTCTTACCGCCATCCACGGTGAGTTGCAGGTTGCCATCGTCAGTTCCCACCCAGATCTGCCCTTTCTGAACAGGAGACTCGGCGATAGTGATGATCGTGGAGTGATACTCCGCGGTCGTATTCTCGATTGCTACTGGACCACCCGCGTCTTTCAGTTTCTCCGGATCGTTAGTGGTCAAATCCGGACTGATCTGTTCCCACGTTTTACCGAAGTCGGGAGACTTGAAGACAACGTTTCCAGCCAGGAACACTGTGGTCTTATCGTGTTGAGAAAAGACGATCGGCGAGTTCCAGTTGAAACGGAACTTCTGCCCCGCAGCAGGGCCACCGCCACTGCCGCGACCCCACGGATTTACCGACTGCTGCTCGCGACTACGCCAATCGGTCCAAACGATGTCGGCGCCCTGCGATTCGGAGAGATACAGTTCGGGATTGTCGGGATGGTTGATGACGTAGAAGCCGTCGCCGAAGCTGACCATGCGCCAGTCGTCGTTCATGATGCCGGCGGGCTCGCGCGTGCGGCTCGGACCGGACCACGAGCCATTGTCCTGCAACCCGCCCATCACGTAATAAAAGGGAAGTCGATTGTCGGCGTGAATCTGGTAGAACTGGCCCAGCGGAATGTTGTAAACGGCTTCCCACGACTCGCCGCCGTCATAGCTGACAGCGATCCCGCCATCCTGCCCGTGCCACATCCGCTTTGGGTTCTTTGGATCGAGCCACAGCGCGTGAAAGTCGACGTGTGTTTTGCCGGTGATTGAGCGAAAAGTCTTGCCGCCATCGACGGACGTGAACAAGGTCGAAGCTACCGCAAAGATGTGATTCTCGTTTGTGGGATCGACACGCACGCGTGTGTAATAAAAACCACGGGACACGATATCAGTGTTCTTCGAGACCATCTTGAAAGTCTCGCCGCGATCGTCAGAGCGATAAAGCGTGCCGTCCTTCGCCTCTACAATCGCGTAAACGACGTTTGGATTACTCGGCGCGACGCGAATGCCGATGCGGCCCATCAGCTTCGGCAAACCGTTGGTCAGTTTGTTCCAGGTCCGGCCGCCGTCAATAGATTTGTAGACGCCGCCTTTTTCACTGCCGCTGCGGTGAGTCCATGGCTTGCGCTCGAAACTCCACATGCCGGCGTAGAGAATGTTTGGGTTTGTCGGATCGATCTCGAGGTCTGCGACACCATGTTGGTTGTCGATGTAAAGTATCTTGGTCCAGGTCTTACCGCCGTCGGTGGTCATGAACACGCCGCGCTCTTCGTTTGGACCAAAGGCGTGGCCGAGCGCGCCGATGTAAACGATGTCCGGATTCTGGGGGTTGATGACAATTGCGGAAATTCGTTCGGTGTCTTTAAGACCCATGTGTTGCCACGTCTTCCCGCCATCGGTGGATTTGTAAACACCATCGCCAAACGAAACGCTGTTTCGCACATTTGACTCACCTGTTCCTGCCCAAATAACTTCGGGGTTACTCGGAGCGAGTGCGATGTCGCCGAGCGAGAGTGTTCCTTGTCGCTCAAAGATTGGTTTCCAGGTGGTTCCGCCGTTCGTCGTTTTCCAAAGACCTCCGGATCCACTTGCGACATAGACGACGTTTGGATCGCCCGGCACGCCTTCGACGTCAGCTATGCGTCCGCCCATGATCGCGGGACCGATGCTGCGATATTCCAATCGTGAAAATGCTTCCTCAAATGGCGACTTCGCCGTGCCGCCATTCTGCGCAAAGGTAGTTGAAGCGAGCAGACAAATAACGAGCAGGGGCATTCGAAAGCGCATGTTTGTCTCCTTAGGACAGATTAAGCGGATGATACTGATCTGTGGCATATTTACAACCATGAGTTTTCTTCAAACCGAACGCACGAAGCTTAAGCGACTCCCGAAGCGTGGTCATTTTGATCGCGAAACTGTTTACGCGATTCTCGACGAGGGATTCATTTGTCACGTCGGTTTTGCGCCCGAGGGCCAGCCGTGCGTCATTCCCACCGGCTACGCTCGCGCCGGCGACAAGCTCTACATCCACGGCTCGCAGGCCAGCCGCATGCTGAAAACTCTCTCCGGGGGTGTTGACGCGTGCGTGACCGTGACGATTATTGATGGGTTGGTTCTCGCGCGTTCTGCGTTTCATCACTCGATGAATTACCGTTCGGTAGTTGTTTTTGGTCGCGCGACATTGGTTGAAGAGCGGGAGGAAAAGATAGCCGCGCTGGTCGCGTTGTCGGAACATATTATTCGCGGACGATGGGCGGAGGTTCGTGAGCCCACGGAGCAGGAGTTAAGAGCGACGACAGTGCTTTCGCTGCCACTTGTCGAAGCGTCGGCAAAGGTTCGCACTGGTCCACCGCTCGATGATGAAGAGGATTATGAGTTGCCGGTCTGGGCGGGGGTGATTCCGTTGAAGCTTCAGGCAAGTGAGCCGATTAAAGACCCGCGGTTACCAGAGGGGATCGCAGTTCCACCATACGCGCAGAATTACGAACGTTAGTTTACAAAGGATTACAGGATTTTCAGGATGTACAGGATTCAATCTTGAATCATTTCTTCAAAGCCTCCACTAACACGCGGCCGGTCGCATTGCTAGGCGGGGTAATGCGCAGCAGTGCGGACAGCGTCGGTGCGATGTCGGCAGGCGTTGCTGCTTCAAAGTAACGCCCCGGATTGACGCCTGTTCCCATTATGATCGTCGGCACGTGCGTGTCGTATGAATAAGGCGAGCCGTGCGTCGCCGTGAGTGTATCTGCAAGATACTTGTAAGGCTCCGCTACCATTACCACATCGCCGCTCCGGGATGGATAAAACCCGTGCAGCACACGACGCTCGATCGGATCAGTCACTGAAGTTGCCCCGCGCAACAGTTGCAAGCGGGAAAAGCAGCGTGCGACACCTGGAACAGTGAGCGCCGCAGCAACGACCACCTGTGAAAACTCCTCGAGATTCACGCCATCGCGTTTCAGCGCGTCATAGTTGAAATAGATGTTGCTGTTAATGAACCACTCCCGCTGCGTGCCTCCTTCGTTGAACCTCAGCAGGTAATCCATGGTGGGATCTGGCGACTTGCCCTGCGGATTGTAACGGGAGCTAATAGCCGCCTGAATTTTCCCCATCACGTCCGCGAACTTCACGCGCCCTCCGCCTAAGCCCAGTGCGGCCGCCTGCTCGGGTATTGGAGAGACACCGTGATCGGCAGTAAAAGCAACCAGCGTGTTTGAGAGTCCAACGCGTGCCTCAACGAAGTCGAGCAACGTTGCGATATTGCGATCCGTTCGCAGCGTAACGTCCATTATTTCCTGGCTGTATGGTCCAAAGCGATGGCCCACGTAATCGTTTGCTGAAAAACTAACGGTCAGCACGTCCGTATCGTCGTCCTGGCCCAGTTGCTCGTTAACGATTGCTTGCTGTGCAAAGGAGACAAGCAGGTCGTTGGTGAAGGGTGAGTAGTCCAGTGCCCAGTAAAAAGTCTGGTTCGGTGTTGTCGAGCCTCCGGTAATCGTGTGTGGAAAAGCATTGGTGTCACCGGAAGAGGTTACCGTTTCCCAGGACGGACTATCGGGCCCTGCGCGTTTGACGTATTCGTCGACTGGCAGCAACCGTTCCCATTTCGCGCCGAAATATTTATCCGCCGGCCTTGCGTTGTTGAAAGTAGTGACCCAGGTTGGCAATTGATTCAAGTAGTAAGTGGACGAGACCATGTTGCCCGACGTGGTGCTGAACCAGTACGCGGCATTGGCATGACGACCTGCGGGAAGAATAGCTGAGCGGTCCTTGACCGAGATACCGATGACTTTCGCGCGATCAGTGGTGGCGAGCCGCAGCTCGTCGCCCACAGTGGAAGACATCAGACGTGACGGACTCGAGGCGACTTCGTTCGGACCACCACCGAGCAGTTTCACTGAATCGTCGGAGACGCTTGTGACCCTTTTACCGGTAGCGCGCTCCAGCCACTCGTTACCGATAATTCCGGATTCGGCTGGATAAGCGCCGGTCATCATCGTGCCGTGACCTGGCGCCGTGTAAGTCGGCATGTGGTCGTAGTTGGACTGGGTCCACGACGCGCCGTCGCGCAACAACCGTCGGAAGCCGTTTGCCGTAAAAAGATCTCCGAAGCGTTCGAGATAATCGTAGCGAAACTGATCGACCACGATGAGCAGCACGAGCCGCGGGCGCTTGGGTTGGATCCGTTGTTGAGCAAAACTAACGGAGCTAAGAGAAACGGTTATTGTTAAGAGAATTGAAAGGAGAGTCCGTCGGCGCATACGCCGCATGGTAGCACGTAACCACGGATAACACGGATTTAATCCCGATCCGTCCGTGTTATCCGTGGTTCGTTTTACTCGTAGCGCAGCGCCTCGATCGGATCGAGCGATGCGGCTTTGCGTGCGGGGTAGTAGCCAAAAAAGATGCCGACCGCCGCGGAGAAGAGAACTGAGCCAACGATGGCCATCATCGAGACCAGTGTGGGCCAACCCAGAAATGCTGGTATCGCCAACGAAAGAACCACGCCGAGAATGATGCCAATCGTTCCACCCGTGAGACTCAGCACGATCGACTCGATCAAAAACTGGCTTCGGACCGCGGACGAACGCGCGCCAATGGCCATGCGAATACCAATCTCGCGTGTACGCTCAGTGACTGACACTAGCATGATGTTCATGATCCCGATGCCGCCCACGAGTAACGAGACGCCCGCTATACACGCCAACAAAATCGTCATCGTTCTACTGGTCTCATTCGCAGCCTCAGCGATATCCGTCATGTTTCGAACGGTAAAATCGTCCGGCTCGCTCGCCGTGAGTTTATGACGCTGGCGCAGCAACTCTGTGATCTGCGATTGTGCCGTGTAAGTTGCGTCCTGCGAAATCGCGGACACGTAAGCGATCTGAACGCGATCGCGTCCGAGCACTTTCTTCTGTACCGTTGTGTATGGTGCAAACGCAACATCATCCTGATCGCGGCCCTGCGGATCCTGTCCCTTCCTCGCCATCACTCCGACAACTCGAAACGGCAGGTTCGCAACGCGCAGATCCTGGCCAATCGGATCAGCGCCCGGAAACAGACTGTCCGCGAGCGTTTGCCCAATCACTATTACCCGAGCCGCCGTGCGCACGTCAGCATCAGTGAAAAACGCGCCGCTCGCAACCGGCCATTTGCGTATCTCGGGATATTGTTCGCTAACGCCTGTCACCGCGGTGTTCCAGTTCATGTTGCCGGCGACCAGTTGTGATCTCGCGTTGACAGAAGGAGTGACCATGGAAACACTCGGCACCTCGCGCTTGATCGCGTCGAGGTCGTCGACCGTTAAGGTGTTGGTGCCGGTGTCGCCCGTGCCGCTGCGCACGCCGCCGACGTTCTGCGCGCCCGCGCTCACAAAGAGCAGATTGGTGCCAATGCTTTCAATTTGAGCTTGAACCGAAGCCGACGCACCCTGTCCGATGCTCACCATTGCGATCACGGCGGAAACGCCGATGATGATGCCGAGCATGGTCAAGGCTGCGCGCATCTTGTTGCGAATAAGTGCGCGAAAGGCGACGCGAATGATCATTAAGAGGTCCATATTTTCAATTGGGCCGCAGATTCACGCAGATAAACGCAGATTGTTTTTATCTGCGTTATCTGCGGCCTTACTCCTCCTCGTCGTCCTCTTCAATGACGGGCAAGTTCTTTAACTCCTCGGCCGCATTGCGCCGGTGTTCGACCGGGCGGTCCGACTTGATTTTGCCGTCTTTGAAAACAACTATTCGATCCGCGTATTCCGCGATGTCCGGTTCGTGCGTGACCAGCACCAGCGTGATTCCTCGCTCGCGATTTAACCGCTGAAAGATCTCCATCACTTCGACTGACGTACGCGAATCGAGATTACCAGTCGGTTCGTCCGCAAGAATCAAGGCCGGGTTGTTCACGAGTGAACGCGCGACTGCGACACGCTGCTGTTGTCCACCCGATAATTGGTTCGGATGATTCTGTTCGCGGCCAGCGAGTCCGACTGCCGCCAGCGCTTCCATCGCCCGCGCGTGACGTTGCGCCGAGTCAACGCCGAGGTAAAGCATCGGCAGCTCAACGTTCTCCAGCGCCGAAGTGCGTGAAAGCAGATTGAATCCCTGAAATACAAACCCGATCTTTTGACAACGAATGTCGGCGCGCTCGTCTTTCGACATTTGCGAAACGTCCTCGCCGTCGAGTATGTAAGTGCCACGCGTTGGACGATCGAGACAACCGAGAATGTTCATCGTCGTCGATTTTCCCGATCCGGAAGCGCCCATGATCGCCACGAACTCACCTTCTCTAATCGCGAGCGAAACGCCACGCAGTGCGTGAACTTCAACGTCGCCCATCGTGTAGGTCTTGTGAATGTGGTCCAACTGGATCACCGGGCGAGCCTCGGGAACCGGTGTCGCTATTGCAACTCCTGGTTGTAACTCCTGTGGCTCAACTGCAAACGTGGTAGACATCTTCTCTCCTGAAATTTTTGTAGCCGTACGTAGCCGCCCGTTAGTCCGAACACGGGCGGCCACGAGGGCCGCCCCTACAAATATTTAACCCTTACCGTCGGCCTCCACCGCCACTCGTTCGCGGTGCATTACCGAATCCTGGCGGACGCGATTGGGTATTACTGGACGCGTTCGTGCTGGATAACGTTTGGCCCGTGATGACCATGTCGCCTTCTCTCAGATCACCGTCGACAACTTCAGTCGACGAGCCATCACTAAGGCCCACGGTAATCCTTCGGCGCTCCGGTTTGCCGTTCTGGCCCAACACCCACACAACACGGATCTGACCGGGAAGTACGGGCGCTGATGCTGGTGCAAATCGATTCTCACCACCGTCACCCGGTGTAGCGTTATCACCTTGCTGGCGGCGGCGTCCCTGACCCTGACCTTGGCCCTGTCCCTGCCCACCTGTACCTGCGCCCGCGCCGGTGCGCTGTCTACTCGCATCCTGCGGCGTAAAGCGAAGCGCAGAGTTTGGAACCTTCAATACATTGTTGCGCTCGTCGATCGTGATCGTCAGATTGGCCGTCATACCCGGCTTCAATTTCTGTTCGGGATTGTCGACGTCAATGACGACGTTGTAAGTGACAACGTTCTGCACGTTCACCGGATTCAGACGCATCTGTTCAATTTTGCCTTCAAACTCCTTGCCCGGAAACGCGTCTACTGAAAACTTCACTGACTTCGCCTGCTCCACCAAACCGATGTCGGCCTGGTCGATATTCGCAATCACCTGCATCTGTGTCAGATCGTTCGCAATCGTGAAAAGCGTCGGCGCCGACAAGCTCGCAGCTACCGTTTGTCCAACGTTCACATCGCGCGAAACTACAATGCCGTCGATCGGCGAAGCGATCGTCGTATGACTCAGATTTACTTCCGCCAAATTTAGTGCCGCCTGCGCCTGCTGAACCTGGGCCGCAGCTTGCTGTACCTGTGCTTGAGATTGCTGCACCTGCGCCTGCGACTGCTCAACGCCTGCCTGCGACTGCGCGATGCCGGCGCTCGACGCCGACTGTTCAGTCAACTTCGCCTGGTTCAATTGCGCAACAGCCTGGTTGTAGCGAGCTTCTGCTGTTTTGTAAGCGGTTTGCGCAACGTCATAATCTCTCTGCGCGATCACGCCTGCCTTGAGTAACGACTCTTGTTGTTTTAAGAGACTAAGCGCGTCGTCCTGTTGCGCCTTCAGCACGGCGACGTTAGCTTCCGCGCCTGACACTCCGGCCTGATTGTTCTGCACTGTCGACTTGGCCGCGAGGTTCTTGGCCTGCGCATCAGTCACGCCCGCGCGAGAATTAACGACAGCAGCACGTGCCTGCGCCAGGGCGGCGCGTGCTTGTTGAAGGTTCGCGCGTGCCTGCTCCACCTGTGCTTTCGAAGTAGACGGATCGAGCTGAGCGATCACCTGACCTTTTTTAACGACTGAATTGAAGTCAGCATAAAGCGCGGAAATCGTCCCCGAGGCCTGACTGCCGACTTGCACCGTCGTTACTGCCTGGAGTGCTCCAGTCGCGGTAACAGTGTTACGCAGGTTTCCTCGCTCGATGCGGACGGTCATGTACTGTGGAGTGTTCGAATCATCACCCCAAAAATAAAAACCGGCGAACACAATCGCCGCCATGAAGCCGCCGCCGAGCAGCAGTTTCTTTTTGCCCGCGAGCAACTTCATCCAAAACTGTTTCAACCAGCCAAGACTGCGACCGGTTCCGATTCCTGTGACAATTGGTGGATGTTTAATTGTTTCAGTCGACATCTGTAGTTTCCCTCGTTTTCCTAGACACCCGGTCTTCAACTTTCGTTACAACCTGTGTGCCGATTACCACTTACCAATTGCCAAATGCCAATTTGTTTAGAAAAAATCGGCAATTGGCAATCGGAAATCGGCAATTTTCCTATTTCTGTAACCACGCGCACTGAAAACGTGTCTATGCAGTCGGAAGGCTCCCCTGGATAATTAAGGAACACTAGGAGTAAGAAAGTACAGATGAACAAATTAGGACGTTTTAAGACACTGGCAATAGCTACTCTCTCGGCGATTGCTTTGGCTGCTTCGATTGCCGTTGCACAGTCGGTTACCACCGATCAGGGCACCGGCCAGGGCACGCGCACTGAACGGCGTGGCGGTCGAGGTGAACACAAAGGACATGGCTGGGGAGGAATGCGCGACGGTGGATTCTTCAAACAGCTTAATTTGACTGAAGACCAGAAGGCTAAGATGAAGCAGATCCGCGAAAGCTTTGCCGAACGGAACAAACCCGTGCGTGAACAGCTTCGTGCCAAGCGCCAGGAGTTGCGTCAGGCGAACGAAGGCGGTACGTTCAACGAAGCGCTGGCTACTCAGAAACTGACGGAAATGGCGAGCATCGAGGCGAAACTGATGGGCGAGCAGTACAAGCTGCATCAGGAGATGCTTTCCGTCCTGACTGCTGAGCAGAAAGCCCAGCTGGAACAGTCGAGAGCGCAGTTCAAAACGCGACGTGGCGAAATGCGCAGACACGACAACGATCAGTAAGCGTCCCCCACGGACCTGGCGGATTCGGGTTTTTATGAAGAGTCCGCCATCATCCGTTAAACCGATGAGGACCGCAACTGGCGAGTGTGTTGGAACAGGCCCTGGACCTGGACCTGGCGCGACAAGCGCAGGCTGGTGATGAGTCTGCGTTCGCGGAGATAGTAAGGCGTTACAGTCCGCGAGTGTTCAGTGTAGCAAGCCGATTTTTCCGGCAGCGAAGTTTGGTTGAAGAAGCGGCGCAGGAAGTTTTTTTGAAAGCATTTACGCAGCTCGGGAGCTTTGAAGGTCGCGGCTCCATGGAAGGTTGGTTGACACGAATCGCGACTAACACTTGTTTGAATATGGTGAGGGGAGCGAAACGGCGGCCGGAGTTTACCGTTTCCGATCTCACCGAAGATGAGCATAGCTGGCTGGACCAGCAAGGTGACGGAAGCGATCAACGTTCCATCGAGAATAGTTTAGTAGCGACTGACCTGGCGGATCGATTGCTCGCGGTGTTGCCGCCGGAGGATCAGCAGGCGTTGTTGATGATTGATGGTGAAGACGCGACGATCAAGGAAGTGGCGGAAGCGACTGGATGGTCGGAGTCGAAAGTCAAAGTAAGAGCGTTTCGCGCGCGGCGTAAGCTTCGTGAAGCGATGGAGAAGTTGTTGAGTTACAAAGATGGACGGCCGGAGCAGGTGAGAAAATGAAAGACAAGCACATCACTGAGATTCTGGATAATGCATCGATCGCGAATCTTTCCGAGGGCGAGCTGAGCGAGATTCAGACGCATGCGCGAGATTGCGTATCGTGTCGTGGCGCTTACGATGCTGCGCGGCTTTCGGCTGTAGTCGTCAGAAGCCGCGCACAAGCTACGATTGAGCCGTCGCCGTTTTTCCCGACACGAGTGATGGCGGCGTTACGAGAACAGCAAGCGGTGGAAAGCGTGCCGGCAATGTGGCGGCTGTGGGGGTCGGCGAAAGCGCTCGTCTCTTCCATGGCCGTGACGACCGCCGCGCTCGCAGCCTTGAGCTTCATGATTCCAGCGCCGGCAACGTCTGTAGTCGATCAAACAGCGTCGGTTTATTCGGCCGAGTCAGTAATCATGGGCCAGGCTAGTGACGAGCAAATGACGTACGAGCAGGTGCTGGGCACAATTTACGCCGATGACGACGAGGCAAAGTAGTCATGAACACTGTTGCTAAAAATAAATGGCAGGTACGTTTGGCGGCTGCGATTATCTTCGTGCTCGGATTTACGGCGGGCATCCTCGCGTTGAACGTATATCGAGGCTTGGGACGCAACGGTGGGCCTGATCGCCGGTTTGAAGAGTTGTCAGAGCGGCTGCAACTCACCGCCGAACAAAAGACGAAGGTGCAGGAGATATTCGGCGACACGCGTGAACAGTTGCGAGCGCTGCGTCGGGAATCCGAGCCGAAAGTTGACGAGATTCGTCGCCAGGCGGATGGACGTTTGCAAACCGTGTTGACGCCCGAGCAGTGGCAACAGTTCCAGAAGATTCGAGACGAGAGACAGCGGCGCGGTGGGCGCGGTGGCCCAGGTGGTCCACGCGGAGGAAAATAAGCCACGGATAACACGGATATAAAAATCCGGATTTTTTATAGGTATCATCCGTGGTTAACTTTTACGGTAGAATTAAAGCCTTCAGGACACGTCCTGCGGCAACATCATTCAGCGCAGTATTCGCATCCTTCAATTCGTACGAGTCCAATTTCATCCGCGCCCATGATTCCGGTTTCTGCGACACGATCTGAGCGCTGCGATAGAAGTGGGAAAACTCAGATCCCCAACACCCGCGCACGTCGAGATGTTTCTTGTTCAGGTCCAGATGAGGATTGAATGACGTAAGACCGTGGTCAGTGTATTGTCCGACGACAACCACGGTTCCAGCATCGCGAGTAAAGCGCATCGCTTGAGCGACAGCCTCGGGTGCGCCTGTGGCTTCAATCGTGACATCCGCTC
>JBKPJS010000530.1:0-3598 GCA_046730815.1 Acidobacteriota bacterium | reverse complement strand
GCCCAGGACTGCCCGATCTGCGAGATACCACCATCGAAGTTTCTTGGCCGGCGGGGTGGCTCAGCTCATCGCCAAAACCTCGGCGTCGAGTGTCAGATTTGGAAATGTCAACGCTGTGGACTGATCTTCCCCAACCCAATGCCGAAGCCTGTCGGCGGCCTTGAACAACTGTACGCAGTTTCTCCGGACGAGTATTTCAGACATCACGACTCGAATGCGAAGGATGAATATGCGTTGATGTTGATGCAGCAGTTGAATAGCTTGAGTGTTCCCAAAGGGCGATTATTGGACATCGGAGCCGGTCGAGGTGAAGTATTACGGGCCGCACGAGAAGCTGGATGGGAGGCAGTCGGCATTGAAACGTCGCCGACCTTTGCGGAACACGCGGCTCGTCACTCAGGAGTTGAAGTGATACAGCAGCCTCTCGAAGAATGCCGGTTTGAAGCAGAAAGCTTTACGGCTGTGGTTCTGGGGGCAGTACTGGAACATCTCTTCGACCCTGATGGAGTGGTGAAAGAGATTGCGCGAATCCTCAAGCCGGGTGGAGCGCTTTTTATTGACGTGCCGAATGAAGGTGGGCTGTACTTCACTCTGGGAAATCTCTATCAGAAGCTTCGGTTGCGCGACTGGGTAGTTAATCTAGCGCCTACATTTGAGCCATAT
Source organism: Acidobacteriota bacterium (assembly GCA_046730815.1). Classification (GTDB taxonomy): domain Bacteria; phylum Acidobacteriota; class Blastocatellia; order Pyrinomonadales; family Pyrinomonadaceae; genus PSRF01. The sequence goes on along the minus strand of JBKPJS010000530.1, from coordinate 2,935 downwards.
CATGTCTTCGGATTCACGCCTAAAGCCTTAAGAACGCTACTTGCCAAACATGGTCTGAGCCCAAAGATTTGGTACGTCTTCACGGTACGCAGTAACGTCCCGAACCGGAAGGGCATTATTGGGAACCTGGAGCATAAGGCAGCAAAGGCGGTTGCCGCGTTGAGTAGGAGAGGCGAGCTTGGCGAATACATCGCGACATGGTCAGTAAAACAGTGACCAGCTTGGCTGAATCTCAAAATAACTGAGTCCCGGTCAAAATGAGGCGCGTCGAGTTAACTTGACCTCCCCCAGCCCAGCTTCTGTTTCTATTTTCCAAATAAAACATACTCGAATAAATGGCACGGGAGTGGCTTAACGCCTTGTGGGCGGTGAGTGCCCGGCCCAGCGATTTTGACAGACCACGAGTGGTGAATCCCCAGTCACCAGCTTCAAACTCCAATGTTTCTCGACAGCAACTCTTCCATCGCCGTTGTCAGCCGCCAATTATGGCCCGTCCCTACCTTCATTATCCCAAGCGCGCTCGCACTCTGCTTTTTCGCTAACCTTACCGGCTTTGTCGTCGCCCTTCTCCTTGTGCAAATAATCGCTAGTGCAATCGTTTGGAAAAGCTGGAAGGGGACTCACGAACAACTAACCGGAGTTAAGCAAAAACTTTCGAGCCTGCAGGGAATCGTCAATGTTTCCCGCGACGCAATTATCGGCGTGACAACCGAGGGCGTGATCATGAGCTGGAACCGCGGCGCACGTGGCATTTATGGTTACACGGCGAAGGAAGCTCTCGGCTCACCAATATCGATGCTGTTCAATCACCGGCGCGGCCAGGAAGCGGCCTTGCTGTTCGAGAAGGTCACGCGTGGAGAGAACGTCACGCAGCATGAGATGGTCCACCTGAAAAAGGGTAGCACGCCGATTGACGTCTCGCTGACCATCTGTTCTATCAGGGACGGCAAAGCCATAACCGGCGCGTCTGTTGTTGCACGCGACATCACCGAGCGCAAACGCGCCGCAGGCTCTTTGGCCCAACAGGCCGCCGCGATGAAAGCGTCCATGGACGGCATCGCGATCATCGATCACTGTGGCGCTTGTATCTATCTCAATGACGCATACGCAAGGATCTTTGGCTACGCCGACCCCGAACGTTTGATCGGCGCAAGTTGGGAGATCTTTTACTTCGACGAAGAATTGGAACGACTTAAAGAACAAATCATGCCGGCTGTTTGGCGCGATGGCTCGTGGCGCGGTGAAGCGATGGGTCTGAAACTCAACGGCAGCACCCTGCCATTGGAAATTTCCATTTCAAGCGTCGACGGTGGCGGCCTGGTCCAGGTGGTCCGCGACATCACAGAACAAAAGAAGATTGAAGAAACTCTCCGCAACAGCTCGCTCAAAGACGACTTGACCGGCCTCTTCAACCGCCGTGGATTGCTCAAACAAGCAGCGCCTTATTTCGATTTTGCTCGCCGGCAGAAAGAAAGCCTGCTTCTCCTCTTTATCGACCTCGACGGTATGAAGAGGATCAACGACGAGTTTGGACATAACGAAGGCGACAATGCACTCATCAACACCGCCGCCATACTGAATCGCACTTTTAGAAGTTCTGACATAATCGCGAGACTCGGCGGCGACGAGTTTACGGTGCTCGTCACCGATCTGAGTACCAGTAAAGAAGACGCCATTTCGCGACTCAACGAAGAACTCAAAGCTTATAACGACAGCGAAACGCGCGGACATCGACTCGCTTTCAGTATCGGCGTCGCGACGCTGGAGCCGGAACGCATGACTTGCTTCGAAGAGTTACTCGAACAAGCGGACCAGGCGATGTACGAGCAGAAGAAGATGAAGCGCCGCCGCGCGGCTGAACAAACTATCGAGTATGCGGAAGCCGGCTCGCAGTTCGCGCCCGATTCAATTCCCTTCACGCTGCCGGCAAGTACAAAGCCTTACAGCCATGGAACTTTTGATCACGCTTCGATCGGCATGGCAGTCGTTTCAGTCGATGGCAGTTGGCTCCAGGTAAACGAAGCGCTTTGCAAGTTGCTGGGCTATTCAGAGCCGGAATTGCGAGCCACCAGTTTTCAACGACTGACACATTCGGAAGATCTCGGGCGCGTGCAGTCGTGTATCCAACAAGTGGTCGACGGCTACATTCAAAGTCACGAGCAGGAGAAGAGATACATACACGAGCAGGGGCACACCGTTTGGGTGCAATGGCACGTCTCGCTCTTGAAGGATTCCGAAAGCGGAACGAAGCGGTTGTTCTTCCAGGTGCAGGACATCAGCGATCGAAAGAAAGCGGAAGAGAAGTTGACGCAGGACACGCTGACAGGCTTGCCGAACCGCGCGAGGTTCTATGACCTGCTCAAACTGCGAGTTGGTCGCAAGCAGGTTAACAGAGATCGGCAGTGTGCAGTGTTATTGCTCGACGTCGATCGCTTTAAACTCATCAACGACACTCTCGGCACCGCCAGTGCAGATCAGCTTTTGATCCAGATCGCGCAGCGAGTAAAAACCTGCATGCGACAAGGCGACGTGCTCGCGCGCGTCGGTGGAGATGAATTCGCAGTCCTGCTGGATGATGTTTCCGGCGAAGACGAGGCGTCTTCAGTTGCGACGCGTATTCAGCAGGCGCTTGCGATCTCCTTCAACCTTCCGGGCCAGGAGGTGTACACCACTTTAAGTATCGGCATCGCGCTCGCTTCGGGTGACAGCGAACACGGGTCAGACATCCTGCGTGATGCGGAAACGGCGATGCGCCAGGCCAAGACACGCGGCAAAGCGCGTTACGAGTTGTTCGTCGACTCGACTCACAACCTTGAAGCTTCCATAGCTTTAGTAGCTTAAGAACTACTTTCCACAGATTACACAGATCGATCTGTAAATTATTGGCTGAGCTACTGTCTCTTATAGACATCTGACGCTGCCGACGAATATAATC
>JBKPJS010000529.1:0-2938 GCA_046730815.1 Acidobacteriota bacterium | reverse complement strand
GTGTCGGGCCTCGGTATTGGCGTTTACGCTGTCACTGTTACTGACGGAAAGAGTTGTCTTGGAACGGCAAGTAAGAAGTTGTGCTTCACCCTTCAAAATAATCCTTAGATCGATTGATGGGAGAAGTACTGACGAACGTGGACTCTTGAATTAGAAACAGCGTCCCTGTTCGCCTCCAAAATGAGAAGCGCTGGCGGGGAAATCCGCCAGCGCTTTCTTTTAGAGAATGGGAAGAAAAACTTATCAGTTGTCTTTCCAGAAACGCGATCGCATCACTTGTAGACCATCACCTCGGCTGAGGTTCCTACATTACCTGCCGCATCGGTTGCTTTCGATTGCAGGAAGTGTGTTCCTCGCGAGGCCTTCCGCGGGTTCCACTTAATATTGAAGGGAGCTGTGGTTGACGAAGCATAGAGCGCACCATCGACGTACAACTGAACCTTCACGACACCTACATTATCCGTGGTGCTTTCGGTAACCGTTACTGTACTGTAAATCGTATTCCCTTGCTCCGGAGACGTAATGCTTATTGTCGGAGCCGTGGTGTCAATGGTTCCTACAGAACCAATTGCCATGATAACCGCCCGCGCGAGGTTGAGGCGGCCGAACCCGTAGACTGGGTCCCAACCCGCAGCTCCCAAGTCGTCCACAGACTGTTTTAAGATTTGCTGAACTTGATCCGGCGTGAGCCCGGGATTTGCTGAAAGGACTAGCGCCGCCGCTCCCGCAACAAACGGGGACGCGACTGAAGTCCCACCACCGCCACCATAGCCGCCCCCGTTCATTGGCTCAGAAGCGTTACCTGGAGCAACCAGGTCCAGGTTGTTGCCAAAGTTGGACCAGTAATATAAAAGGTCAGAGGAATCTGTCGCACCAACTGTCAGTACATAGGGATCATCATTCGTTTGCACAAAACTACCACCATTGCCCGCGGCGGAAACGACAACCCCGCCTTTACTCTGAAAGTATTTAGCGGCTGATGACACCGTAGAACTGCCCCCGGTGTTGTAGCTGATATTGGCAACCCTTGCTCCGTGATCCGCAGCCCAGGTTAAACCATTGGCCATAGCAGAATAACTGGCGTATCCGTTTGCATCCGAAATTCTGACCGGCATGATTAAACATCCCCAGGCTACGGAAGCAACGCCGAGCCCATTATTACTCGATGCGGCAGCAACACCCGCCACACCAGTGCCATGTCCATTAACATCTCTTGTGTCAGAGTTTTTGTTGTAGACATTCCAGCCAGGTACCATCTTGAGAACCAGGTCCTCATGAAATCCGTCGATGCCGGTATCGAGAATGGCAATCGTTATGCTGCTGCTGCCTGTAGTCAGTGCCCATGCTTCAGGCGCATTAATTTTTCGCAGACCCCAGGAGTTCGCCGACAGCATATAAACGGGATCATTGGGCTCCAGTTGTTCCGGAGCAGCAACGTGGTCTAACTCTGCGAACTCGACTTCCGGGCGCGCGGCGAAGGCCTGCGTGAAAGCAACCTCGCTCGCCTGGTAAGGTAGATCGAGAATGTGTACCCCAAGCCCTGGGATCTCGTCAGCATCTCGCGCACCGAGTGCGGCGATGATTTGACGCGCATGGTCCAAGCCAGTATCTGCGCGGAACTTTACCAGTACGCGCCCAGGCACAAACGGTTTTCTCTCACGCGTCACCGGGCTGACGTGAATTCTCCGGTCTTTCTGTGCTCGAGCTTTATCAAAGGGAAACGTGAGGGCCAGGAGCATTATGGCGCAGGACAAAAAACCAATGGTCAAAGCTGTCTTCTTCATCGCTATCCTCTCTTCAGATGGTGACGGGTTAAACCGCTCGCTTGAGGATTCCGGGGCGATGCTCGTGAGATTCTGTTGGATAAACCCACGAAGAATCACCGGGCGCGAAGACACGCTCCCGAAGAAACTTCGGTTATGACAAAGACACTAATGATTCAGCTTTGGAATTTTTGTTGGCGGGATTTGAGAAGAGAGAAGCAGCCTAAGGCACGACGATTGAGTTGCCGAAGGAGGAATGCTTCTCCTGCTTTCGGTAACCCGGCCAGGTCCAGATACTTCCTCCGACCTCCGTTGGCTTTGCGACCCTCGTTCACACGAGGTGTGCCTTTATCGTTTCAGGTGCTGCTTCAAATAACTCGAGGTAGCCATTACTAGCTGGCTTGTGGAAAAACGTAGCAAGGTTGGATCATCCGTGTCAACCAGTTTTATCACATTGACGTTTTCCGCTGGAGTGCTGAGGAATCCATGTCCAAATCACAGACACAAGCGGCAGGATCCTGCTACGTAAATCGGCAGAGATGTCTATTGTAAGCTTCCTCTGATGACTCCATAATTCGGCTCGATCCTCAGACCCAGCCACCCAGTGGATAGTCATGGAGCCTGCACCCATAAAAATACGAATCCTGATAATTGACGATCAGTTGGTCGTACGTGAGGGTCTTCGCATGCTTATCGAGAACCATCCGGGGATCAAGGTCGTTGCCATGGCGAGCACTCGCAGCGAAGCCCTGGAGATCATAGCTCGTGAGGCGTGTGATTTGATCATTTTGGATTTAGAGTTGGGCGGGTACAGCGCGCTTGCTTTCATTCCTGAATTGCGCGAAGCCGCAAAAACTGCGCGCGTGCTCGTGTTAACCGGCGCACGCGATTCGGAAACACATCAAAAGGCGGCCCAGCTTGGTGCGATGGGCGTGATTCTGAAGGAAGACGCTGCCGACCTGCTGCTCAAAGCAATTGAAAAGGTTTACAAAGGCGAAGCCTGGCTTGATCGAATAACTTTGGGAAACCTGCTCTGGCAAATGTCCAATCAGGATAAAGACTCAGTCGATCCTCGGGCCAGGAAAATCTCATCTCTCACAGACCGGGAACGACAAGTGATCGCGCTGATCGCAGAAGGACTGAAGAATCGACAGATTGCCGAACGACTCTTCATC
>JBKPJS010000528.1:0-3436 GCA_046730815.1 Acidobacteriota bacterium | reverse complement strand
GACTAAACTGTCTTCTGCGTTTGTGACCAAACATGGATCAGGCACTTATCCAACGCGTTGTTGCAGAACTAAGGAGTAGTCTGACTGAAAGATTTTTTGGGAAGATCTTTCAACTGGCGCCGCTCTCGTTCGCCCTCGATTTCGGTCTGCGCGGTGAGTTCCTCTTTGTCAGCGTCGATCCTGTGAGTCCTCGCCTATATGTAATCGCGCGCCGGTTAAGAGAATTGGAAAAGCGAGCGATTCCGCCGACTGCCTTCGGACAGGCACTGCGGTCGAAACTCAGCGGCGGGCACCTCATCAACGTTTCGAAAGATCCGTTCGACCGGATCGTGCGTATGACCTTTCGCGTGGAGGCGGATGAGATTGTTTTTCGGAGACTTGTGATTCAACTAACCGGACGGACAGCAAATCTCTTTCTACTCGACGAGTTGAATCGGATCCTGGCAGTCTTGCGCGAATACTCGCCGGCAAGTGAAACCTATGAACCGCCACTTCGACCCGCAAAAGAATCGAGTCCAACAATCCTGGTTGGGCCAGGCTCACCGTCGGCTCAGCTCGACGTCCACTTCGCAGCACTCGACGCAGCAAAGGCATTTGATTCTCGAGCCAAAGGCATACGGGCACGGCTGAATAAATCCATTCGTCAGCAACGCACTTTGCGGGAACACTTACAGCAGGACCTCGCGCGCCATGGTGACCCGGAGGAACACAAAAGAACCGGCGACTTATTGCTGGCAAACATCGCAACTGCGGTTCGAGATGGAAACAGAGTCCGGATCAGCGATTACTACGCCGACGGAACACCCACGATCGAGATCGAAGTAGATGAGAATCGATCGCTTGAAGACGAGGCGGCGCGAAGATTCCGGCAATATACAAAAGCAAAAACAGCAACCGAGGAAATTGCTGCCCGTTTGCAGCAGATCGATCGCGGGACGGCGGATCTCGAACGACGTTTACAACAACTCGAACAGATTATTCAGTCAAGAGATGAAGCTGCTCTGGAGAGTTTTGAAAAACCATTGCCTGTCCCAAAGGTTGCGGCCAAAAAAACTTCCAAACCGGAAAAGATTCCCGGTGTTCGTCGTTACCTTTCAACAGATGGATACGAAATCCTCGTCGGACGTGCCGCGCGGGACAACGACAACCTCACTTTTCGTGTGGCTCAACCAAACGATCTTTGGATGCACGCGGGTGATTATCCCGGGTCTCACGTAGTCGTGCGCAATCCAACGCGAAAAGAAATTCCGCAACGCACTATCATCGAGGCGGCGCAGCTTGCCGGCCGCTTTAGCCAGGCAAGCGAAGATGCGAAGGTCGTGGTGCATTACACTGAACGGAAGTTTCTGTCGAAGCCCAAGAGATCGGCGCCTGGACTAGTGCGTATGTCGCGTTTTCGCTCAATCACAATCGAGCCGAGGGAGAGCGTGAGTAGGCTGTAACAGTACCGAGCGCGGTAGCGCCGAGTTGACTGAATAGCTGCGATTGACCGGCGCTACCGCGCTCGGTACTGTTAGCTCGAACATGTCATCAAAATCCGAACAATTATTCGCGCTTGCTCAAGACCTGATCCCCGGCGGCGTCAATTCTCCGGTGCGTGCTTTTCGTGGAGTCGGAGGCACACCGCGATTCATACGATCCGCGAAGGGCGCAACCATCACCGACGTCGACGGAAAGACTTACATCGACTACGTCGGCTCATGGGGACCAATGATTTTGGGCCACGCAGATGAAGAATTAATCGCTGCTGTTCAGGAAGTCGCCGTGAAAGGCACAAGCTTCGGAGCACCCACCGAACTCGAAGTCAACCTGGCCCAGGAAGTAGTCGATGCAGTGCCATCGATCGAGATGGTCCGAATGGTAAGCAGCGGCACTGAAGCGACGATGTCAGCCATTCGACTCGCGCGCGGCGTCACCGGTCGCACTAAGCTGGTGAAGTTTGAAGGCTGCTATCACGGACACGCCGACAGCTTGCTGGTCAAAGCTGGATCGGGCGTCGCCACGCTCGGATTGCCGGATAGTCCCGGTGTTCCGGCAGCTCTAGCGGAAAAGACGATTACTGTTCCCTTTAACAATACGCCCGCACTCGAACAAGTTTTCGCTGAACACCTCGATATTGCGGCGGTCATAATCGAGCCGGTAGTCGGAAACATGGGCTGTGTGCCCCCTCTTCCCGGATACCTCGAAGCCGTGCGCAAGCTGACTCGCGATCACGGCGCACTACTGATCTTCGACGAGGTGATGACCGGGTTTCGCCTCGCTCGCGGAGGCGCGCAGGAGCGCTACAGCATCACGCCTGACATTACAACGCTGGGAAAGATAATCGGCGGAGGCTTGCCGGTCGGTGCGTATGGCGGCAGTCGCGAGATCATGAACAACATCGCGCCTGCTGGGCCTGTTTATCAAGCCGGGACGTTGTCCGGGAATCCGCTCTCGATGACTGCGGGTTTAGTAACGTTGCGCCGGTTGCGAGATAAATCAGTCTACGAACGTCTGGAGAGGTCGAGTCAAAAACTCTGTGAAGGGCTTGCAGCCGCAGCGCGGGAAGCTGGTGTAACTACGGTGACGAACCGCGTGGGTTCGATGTGGACCAGCTTCTTTACCGGCGAGCCCGTTTTCGATTGGGATAGCGCAAACAAGTGTGACCGGGAGCTTTATGGCAAGTTCTTTCAAACGATGCTGGACGAGGGAGTTTATCTCGCGCCGTCACAATTCGAAGCAGCCTTCGTCAGCCTCGCACACACTGATGAAGTTATCAAAAAAACGTTAGATGCTGCTCGCAAAGCAATCCACAGATTACACAGATAACAGAAATTAATCAGTGTAATCTGTGGATGGTTTTCTAAACAGGAAGGTCGATCTTGAACTTCGAACCCTTTCCCGGCTCGCTGGCGACGCTGATCCGGCCGCCATGCTGTTCGACGATCTGCTTCACAATCGCCAAACCGAGACCCGTCCCACGCTTCTTTGTAGAAAAGAACGGTTCGAAGATGCGATCGCGCGTGGCCTGGTCCATCCCATTGCCCTGATCGGCGATGGTGATGCGCGCATAGCTTTTCGGCGGTTGGCCATCGCCATTAGTTTCAGGCGGCAGCAGCTCCGTCGAGATCATGACCGCGGAGTTTTCCTGACTTGCATCAACAGCGTTAGCGATCACGTTTACAAATACCTGCCGCAACTGGTAAGGATCCCATTGGCCCACAATCGTTCCGTCGCTGAACACTTTCTCGACCGTCGCGTTCTTCTCACGAATTCTTTCACTGACGAGATCGATGCTTCGCTCAAGCGACTCGTGTAGATCGACCTGAGATCGCTCCAGCTCCTTCTGACGTGAAAACTGAGTGACATCAACCACGAGCTTGTTCAAGTGCTTGATACCGCGCTCGACAAGCTCGATCGTGTTCAGCGCTTCCTGATCATTCACACTGTCTCGCAA
>JBKPJS010000527.1:0-2227 GCA_046730815.1 Acidobacteriota bacterium | reverse complement strand
AGTTCTCCAATTTCGCCCCTTCATGTCAACCGTCAGAGCACACCATGCGGCGACTAATCCTCCTCGTAATACCCGCACTTCTCAGCTGTGGTGGCGGTGGTGGTGAATCATCAGCTCCTCAACGCAAGACACTTATCGACTCGCGCGACACCTACGATCCACGATCGATGGATCCCGCGCTCTCCACCGACGTTCCGACCGGACGCGCAGTCGCGTACATCTTCGACGGGCTGACCCGGTTTACACCTGACGCGAAGGTGGTTCCCGGCCTCGCGAAATCGTGGGAAGTGAGCTCGGATGGGCTCGCCTACACGTTTCATCTACGCACCGGCGTGAAATTCCACGACGGCCAGCCGTTCGGTGCGAAAAACGTCATCTTCACCTTCCAGCGCGTCCTCGATCCTAAGACGAAGGGCGGTCGGGGTTGGCCACTATATCCAATCAAAGGCGCCGAGGACTACGCCGCCGGTAAGGCGGGATCGCAAATCGGAGTCGTCGCGCCGAACGAGTCGACGGTTGTCATGACACTCAAGGAGCCGCTGGCGATCTTCCCGAAAATGCTCGCCATGCCGGTCGCTTCGATGGTCGCGCCCAACGGCGCTGCTGATCTCGGGCAGAAACCTAATGGTACCGGCCCGTGGAAGTTCGTCGAATGGAAGCACGACGATTACCTCAAGTTTGCCAAGAATCCGAACTACTTCGACGGTCCGCCCAAAGCTGATTCACTGATGGCGCGCATCATCCCCGAGATGAGTACCGCCACTGCGGAGTTCGAGGCCGGCAACGTTGATGTGCTGACGGTGCCGGACGAGACAGGCAAATCATGGCAGGCAGATCCTGACAAGAACAAGCTGCTCCAGTCAGCCCCAGCGCTCCGCTTCTGGTATGTCGCAATCAACACCACGCGCGGTCCACTCAGCGATGTCCGCGTACGACAGGCGCTCAACTACGCCATCGATGTCAACACTATCCTGAGTGCAGTGATGGCAGGACGCGGAAGCGTGGCGAATGGAGTCGTGCCACCGACGCTCCCTGGCTACGACAGCAATCGTAAGCCTTACGGCCATGACGTCGCCAAAGCAAAGCAGCTGCTCGCCGCCGCCGGACATCCGAATGGCATCGACGTCGAGCTGTGGGCGGCGACCACAGATCAGTCGCCGCGCCTGTCACAGGCAATCCAGGCAAACCTCGCCGAAGCCGGCATCCGCGCAAAAATCGTTCAGCGTGACGCGTCGTCCGTGCGTGAGGCGGCACGCAAAGGCGCCGCCGATCTTTACGTGAAGGAATGGTGGGCCGATTATCCCGATGCGGAGAACTTCCTGTTCCCGCTGCTGCACAGCAAGAACAAGGGAGCGGGTGGAAACGTCTCGTTTTACTCGAATTCGAAGTTTGACGCACTGGTCGACCAGGCACACCGCGAGCAGGACGAGTCAAAGCGCAACTCGCTTTATTCTCAGGCAGATGCGATGCAGTTCAACGACGCACCCATGGTTTACCTGTTCTTCTATAAGGACATGTACGCCGTTCAGCCCTGGATTCACGGCTTCAGTGTGCCCGCTGTCTTCAATGGTCAGCGCTGGACTGACGTGACTATCAGCAAGTAGGGCGTGTTCGCTTTCATCGTCCGCCGGCTGCTGCTTGCCATCCCGACGCTCTTCGGGGTGCTGGTGGTGACGTTCCTTCTGCTCAATGTCGCACCCGGTGATCCGGTAACCGAAATGGTCGGCGAGCGTGCCGACTCGGCGACAATTGCGCGTTTGAGAAAAGACCTGCACCTCGACGAGCCGCGGCTCAGGCAGTTCGCTCTGTACGCCGGTGGTGTGCTGCGCGGTGATTTGGGAAACTCCTACATCACTCAACGCCCGATCATCCGCGACATCCTCGAGCGATTCCCGAAAACTCTCCTTCTCGCCGGATCGGCGATGCTGCTGGCTTCCATCCTTGGCATCACCCTCGGTGTTCTCAGCGCGCGCGCGCCGGGCGGATGGTTTGACCGGCTCGGTCTCGGCGTGGCTTATCTGGGAATCTCCTTTCCGGTGTATTGGGTCGGGCTGATTCTGATTTTGATCTTCGCAGTTATGCTGCGCTTGCTGCCGCCGTCAGGATACGGCGGAATCAAGTATCTGATTCTCCCCGCATTCGCCCTCGGCTCGCGTTCCATCGCTTTCCTGGCGCGAGTTACCCGCTCGGCAATGCTCGATGTGCTCGGCGGCGATTACGTGCGCAC
>JBKPJS010000526.1:0-28585 GCA_046730815.1 Acidobacteriota bacterium | reverse complement strand
GGTCGATGGGGCCCATGAAATTCGGTTTATTCGCGTTCGTTAACCACAAAGGCACAAAGACACAAATTCATTTTTGACTTAGTGTCTTTGTGCCTTTGTGGTTAATTCTTTTCCTTGACGCGCGCTACACAAAGTCCCGATACACCAAAGGGCAGGTTCATGTATCTCAAGATCCAACTCTCCGCGCCCAGCAACCGTCCGAGGATTCCATTCAACGCGGGCACATTGATGGTGTTTTCAGTCGCTGTTTTTATGCCCGTTAGTCGCATCAGTTTTCTCACCAGCAGGATGGGTAAGAAGAACGTGATGTTTGCATACGTCGTCCGCTCTATTTCGAAGCCGGCCCGTTCGAGCACGCGCCGCAGTTGTGCCAGACGATAACGACGCCGGTGATGGCTGACTTCATCCTGCAAGCCCCAAAGAAACATAAACGTGGGCACAAACAGCAGCACGCGTCCGCCCGGCCGGAGCACACGCCGCATCTCGGTTAGACCAGCGAGGTCGTCGTCCATGTGTTCGACGACGTCGAACGCAGTGACCAGATCAAACGTCCCATCTTCGTAAGGAAGTTCTTCGCCGGCTCCTACCCTCACTTTGTCGAGTCCACGCTCGCGACAGAACGCGAGCGCATCTTCGGAAACATCGACGCCCTCCGCGTCGCCGTATTTTGAAAGCAGGAGCAAGTTCGCGCCGGTGCCGCATCCCACATCGAGAATGCGTGGACGGCGATCGGTGACACGCCGGCAAATCTCTTCCACGAAGCTCGCAATAATCTTGCGCCTGCCGATGTACCACCAGTGCGATTGCTCCACGCGAAAGAGAATCGGATACGTGTGCTCCATCATCTCGCGCGGGAGCGGATTGGCGATGCTTTTTACGTCTGAATTAATCACTGTGGCCCGTACCGTTCGTAGTTCGTCCAAATCCTCGCCAACTGTTTTTATTATGCCAGCCGATCATCGTCTCTTCTGCTCCGATATCCTGCCACCACTTTTCGAATTCGGGGCGGCTGACATAATGCGCCGTCGGCGCCACCAGGTGATCGAAGACTATCGTGTGCTGCTCGCGCCAACCGAAGCCCGCGATCGACACAAGATAGTCACTATAAAATAGCTTGTTCACCAGGCGCTTGCCCAACGCGGAGCGGCTGAGCGGCCCATAGACGAGTTTGCTGGCGGCATAAACCAGGGCGGTCGGCGCTTTCGAGAGATGCAGCAGCGCTCGCGGATTGATGCGCGACGTAAAGCGCTCGCGAATTGGATTAACGAAATTAACAATCCAACCGTTGTTCTCAGCGCCGTAGACCCAAACCGATAAGTGACCTCCGGGACGAAGCTTCGAGGCTAATGATTTAAAGCCGGTGACGGGATCGGGAGTGTGATCCAGCACACCAACACTAAACGCATAATCGAATGCTCTCCGCAATGGCAAGTGGCAAATGTCGCATTGAACGACGTGGACGTTGTCTGCGTGACGAGTGGCGGCGAAAGCGGAGTCGACCGCATCGCTAAGGTCAACGCCGATGACGTCGGCAGCGCCCCAACTGGCAGCCAGTTGTAGATGCCGGCCCTTGCCACAACCGCCGTCGAGCACGACCTTGCCTTTGAAGAAATCAGGCGTGACTGGGGCGAGCCAGCCGAGCAGTTGATCGGCGTAGCGTTCGTCTTTCTGAGTGAAGTGTTGCCATTCGAAACCAAAGCTCGCGGCGGTAGCAGCTTTCTCAGCGTCTACTGTTTCGAGATCGGCAAACCGCGGCACACCGCGAACGATCGGAAACTCCATCGCGCAGGCGGTGCATTCGAGGATGCCTTCGAGAATCTCGTCGGCATCGGTCGAGGAAGCCTCGGCTAAACGCACGTCTCCGTTACATGCAGGGCACGCAAGATACTGAAGGAGTTTTGATTTCATCGAATAATAGACAGGATTACAAGCTTTTTCAGGATTTACATGTCAATCCTAAAAACCCTGTAATCTTGTCCAAAAAACCGTTAATAGCCGCGCCTGCAAAGACTATAAATAGCCCGTGTATCGGCAGCACATATCGAATCTCCGTATGCGCTGCCGTGCCGGGAATCAGATAGTAAAGTATTGTCACCAGCAGCAAACAAGTTAATCTCAGATTCTGGCGTGCAGCGACGTAGATCCCAAAGGCCGCCAACGGCAGAAATAAATATCTCGCGACGCTCTGAATCATTCCCAGCAAATTCACTCCCACTGCAACGAGCCCTCCCTGCCACTGCGGCGGCAAACACTTTCTGCTCGTCACGTTGATTCCGCTCGTCCCACAGTACGGCACCGGGTCGCCGGCAACTTTCAGCATGCCCCACATTCGCCCGAGCATAACACCCATGTACCAAACCGGATGTTGCCGGATAAAGGCGAGCGATTCACGTGTACGTTCGCGGTCACGACGAATCCCATCGGGCCACTGGGCATCAATCTGAACGTCAGGCGGTAAGTTCATCTTCGTGCGCTCGCGCTCAACCATCTTATCGTCGCCAAAAATAAATCCGTTGTTTCTGCCGAGCTCCGTTTCACCGAGTCCTTCCCACAAATTTGCTCCGATGGTTCCGCCGGTTGGCGTGAAGTCGGGAAAGACCACGTAATTACGTATCACGATCGGAGCGATCACGACGAACGTTCCGAGCAAAACTGCCGCGCTCAACTTTAATTTCACTATCAACGCCGCTTCGACAAATGCAAAGAACCCAATGGCCCAACCTACGCACAAGTACAACGGGTTCACACGCAACCAGCACGCAATACCAAGCAGTAATCCGGCACTAAGCGCAAGCCACGAATTCTTTCGTTGAAAGGCAAGCAGCAGCAACCAGTTGCCGCCGAGCACAAACCACGTCGCCGGCACGTCGGCTGACGGATAGGCCGCATAGAACGCAAACAACGGCGACAGTGCGAGCACGAAGCTGCTCGCTATTGCCGCGCGCCAACCGAAGACGGTAAACGCAATCCCTGCGATCAGAAAAAACGACAGAATTAAATCGACGAACCACAGCACGAGCTGAACGGAATATGCAGAGCGTTCACCGCAAACTTTGTAGATCAATGCGACCAAAGCGGGAAACGCCGGTGGATACTGGGCCAACTCTGTACGAGTTGGATCATCAATCCAGAAGAGTCGTTGTCGCCCATCGAGGATGTCGCGCGCCTGCCGGTCAAACTTGGCATACGAACCCACCTGAAACCAGGCCGGATCGTTGAGATGGGCGCGCATGAATTGCAGCGTGAGGACACGCACGCTAATCGCGATTAGAAACAGCGCGAAGAGTGCCGGGAATTGTTTTCGATTGATCCCCAAACCCTAACCTTTCCTGCACGACGTAAAGCGGCCTGCGCTTTACTTCGGTGTAGATGCGACCAAGGTATTCGCCGATGATGCCGAGCGACACGAGTTGCACACCACCCATGAACAGCACGGCCACAAACAATGAGGCCCAACCGCGTGTCAAATCTTTCTCCAGCAAGCGATCGAGAATGGCGATAATTATCCCGGCAACGGCGAACCAAATGGCCAGAAAACCAGTCCAGATCGCGAGCTTCAACGGCACGAGTGAGAAAGAGATGATTCCATCCATGGCGAAGTGAATCATTTTTCTGAGCGGATACTTGCTGTCGCCGGCGTGACGCGCTGAGCGGTGATAAGGGATTGAGACTTGTCGAAAGCCTGCCCAACTAACCATGCCGCGCAGAAACCGCGCCCGCTCGGGCATCGTGTTGATGACTTCCACCACTTTGCGATCCAGCAGACGAAAGTCGCCGGCATCCAGCGGCATCTTTGTTTCTGAGAGGCGATTGATAAGACGATAGAAAACTTTCGCGGTCCAAAGCTTAAACCTGCTTTCGCCTTCACGTTCAATACGGATTCCGTAAACAACCTCGTGGCCTTCGCGCCAAAGTGTAACCATCTCAGGGATCACTTCGGGAGGATCTTGCAAGTCCGCATCGATCACCACCACCGCATCTCCCATCGCTTCTTCGAGTCCGGCGGTAACGGCAATCTGATGGCCGAAATTGCGCGATAAGCGAAGAACACGAACGTGGGAATCGTGCAGTTGTAATTGAGTGAGGATGTGTTGGGTCTGGTCCATGCTGCCGTCGTTTATGAAGATCAGTTCATAGTCGAGCGCCGGCATCTCATCAAAGACTTTCGTGAGGCGCTCGTGCGTCGCGCGTAGAACGCTTTCTTCGTTGAAACAGGGGATGACAACTGAAAGTAGCATTTGATACACGATTCTCTCACGCAAAGGCGCAAAGCCCGCAAAGGAAGACGCAAAGAAGAACCCTGGCGGCCTTTGCGCCTTGCGTGAACTGCCTTTACTTAATTGCCGTGACGATCACGTTCCAACCGATCCGCTGGCGCAGCCGATCAAGCATTGACTCCGAAACAAGCGGCGACAGAAAACGCAATTCGTCACGTGTTAATTGCTCTACCTCAACCGTTACATTTTTGAACAGGCGGAAAAGCCCACGTGCTTGTCCTCGGCTATAAACCTTCACCAACGGTCGCGCGCCGTGATCGCTGTATTCAATCACGCGGCTCATTATTTCCTCCGCTGAGCGGCCACGCAAAAACTCGGCGCCTAACAAGCCCCGCCGCAGAACGATCTCGAACCAGTAGTTCAACGAATTGCGATGGTAAAGCATCACCTTCGCTGTGCCACTCGTCCGCAGCACACGATGGATTTCGCGTATCGCTCCGGCGGTATCAGGCGTGTGGTGCAAGACTCCATTCGAATAGACCACGTCGAAACTTTCGTCCCGAAACGGCAACCGCTCACCATCGGAGATCATGAAGTCGCCGGCAGCGCCAAATAATTTGAAACGGTGGCGCGTGATCTCGACCGAACGCGGCGTTAGATCGATGCCGACACACCGTGCACCGCCGCGCGCAAACTGCAACAGGTCAGTGCCCATTCCGCAACCAACTTCGAGCAGTCGCGCGTCCCGAAATTTTTCAAACCCCATCAGTCGCGGCATCCACGCCGCGTACTCAGAATAACGATGTCGTTCTATCTGTTCGAAAAACTCGCGAGTGCCCAGTTCGTGCTCGCGATCGTATTCGGCGCCGCAAGGGTCCTGTGCCCATTGCTCACGAGCGCGCAGCTTTTCTTCTGCTAATCCTGTAATCCCGTCCACGATTTATACGCATCCAGCACGCGTTGGGCATTATGGATCCAGGTATGCTCCCGCTCAGCAACTTCTCTCGCCTTAACCCCAAGCTGCGCGCGCAATCCGTCCGATTCAACCAGCCTCATTATAGCCGCCGCGAGCTCTCCGGCGTTTCCAGGTTCGACCAGCAACGCTGTTTGCTGATCTGCGAGCACTTCACCAATCTGTCCTAACCGGCTGGCCACGATCGCTTTTCCCATCGCCATGTATTCAAAAATCTTTGTTGGGGAACCAAAGAACTCGCTTCCATCTGCCAGCGGCACATGAGGCGCGGCGAGTATGTCACAAGCATCGAGCAATGCGGGCACTCGATCGTGGCCCACAGAGCCTGTAAAAATCACGCGAGACCCTTCAGTCTCCAGTTGCTTCTCGACTTCGGCGTGCAAACTCCCGCTTCCAACGAACAGAAACCGCACCGGCACACTCGCCGGAATCGACTTAATTGCCTCAGCCAATTTCTCAACACCGTGCCATGGACCAAACGTCCCTACAAAACCCGCTACCACTTCATTGTCTTCAATTCCCAGCTCGCGCCGGGCCCTAACGCCTCCTGCGCCAGGCCGAAAGCGTTCGACATCCACGCCGTTTGGATTGACGACGATTTTATGCGCAGCGACTCCGCGTCCTTCAAGGTTCCGGCGCTCAACCTCCGAGACCACAAAAATACGCGCCGCGGCGTCAAGGTTCAATCGTTCATATCGTTCCAGTAAATCGAGACTTCCTACGCGGTCCCAGTGCTTACCAACCCAAACCTCGGAACCGTTGTACTCGAGAAACAGCGGGCGCTTCGTGCGCAGCGCAGCGATCACGCCGGCCCAACTAAATCGCGCATAGCGTTGATAAATAAAATCAGGCTGTGCGCGTTGGACCAGCGGGACGGCTCCGCGTGTGAAGGCGAGGTTGTTGTGAATATCGAAAAGGGCCCGGGTGCCTCCGCCGGGCTGAGGTGGAATGATCGTGAACCGATCATTTGCGGCGTCGAGGCCTGCGATGAGATCGTTGCTGATTATCTTTACTTCGACGCCGAGCGCTTCCAGTGCTTCGACAACTCCTTTGATGTGGCTTGCAGCGCCACCGGCCTGTGTGCCGGGTCCAGGCGTCGATCGAAGGTAAACAATTCGAGGCTGAGACCGTTTCGGTATCGCAGCCGGGCTTCGAGATTGCAAAACTTCCTGTTCGAGCTTCACCAGCTCACGGCGAGACTGAGCAACGTCGCTGGAGCCGGTCAGTGTTTCCCGGCTGAGTCGTACCGGCGCGCCGAGCAAAAGGTTGGATCGCGACCTCCTGAGCAGCTCACCATGCGCATCCATCATGAGGACTTCGCGAGCGCCTGCGAGGGCGCCAAAAACCATGAAGAGATTCTGGCCCCGTTGCCAGGGCAATCGTTCCGTGGCAATCGCAAGTACATCGGGATGAAGGGCGCGCAACGACTTGAGCCGTTTCATGTGACTGCCGGTCTCGAACTCGGCGCGCGAGATCGTCTCGATCGAGCAGCCGGGGTAAAGTTGGACCAGCTTGTCGTGCCAGCGAGACAAGTCGCCGCTGAGTGCCAGCAGAACCACTTTCATCCGCGCAAACTCCCGAGCACAAATACCTCGGCGAAAGATCGTCCGGTGCTGGTTTGAAAATGCAACGCGACGAACGCGAAGATCGCTGCGTAGCTAATGGTCGATGCGATTGCGGCACCCTGAGCGCCAAACCGCGGTACGAGAGCAAACACGAGAATCAGGTTCAACACCAGGGTTGCAACCCAATACATCGGGATAGCTCGCGGCAGGCCGAGGGCATTGAAGTGTTGGACCAGCACTGATTCCAGTCCCATCAGATAAACGCCGGGCAGCAGAATCAACAACAAGTTCGTGGCGTCGGAGAACGCGGATCCATACAACAGAGGCAACAATAAGCTAAACGGCACTGCCGCCAGGCAACACAGGAACATGATGAACGTCGTGTAGCGGGTGACGAGGCACGTGGTCTCCCCACGCGCGTCCTGTTCGGCAGTAACACGGGGAAAGAGGAGCGTCGCGATCACACCCGGAAGCAACATCAACAGTAATCCGAATTGTGAAGCGACGCTATATACACCCGCTTCGGCGGCGCCACGAAAATGATTGACGACTAACAGATCGGCGCGAAGGATGATTGCGCCCGCCAGGATCGATACGTGAAATTTGATTCCGTAGCCGATCATCCGCCGCAGCAGCGTCATGTCCGCTCGCCACTCCGATTGCGCGAGAGCCTTTGCTGATACGATCAGAAGCGACGCGACGATTATGCTAACCAGAATGCTGGCCGCGGTGTTGAGCGTTACTAACATTTCGAGACCGCGGTTGAGAACAAGCAGGACCAGCACTGCGTTGATTAAGACAAATGACTGACCGGCGAGGTCCAGCAGGTTGAACGCTTTTACCTTGCCAACTGCCAGCAGGATGTTTAGACCAATCAATCCGATAAGTTGGAAGGGAATCGAGATTGATGCGATATGAATCAGCTCAGGCGAAACAAAGCCAAACCAATCCGGATGAAGCGATGCCAGCGCACTCAAGCCCACGGCGAGAATGGATCCAACGACGAGAGCAAAGATGAGCGAGTTGACGGCCGCGGCGCGGACGCGCGCCTGGTCCTGCGCGATGATATAAGTGTTTGAGGAAGGAAGGCCAAAGCTTCCAAGCTGAACGATCGTGGCTACCGCGACGTTGATGACCGCCAATTCTCCAACGCCCTTAGCTCCCAGCCAGCGCGCCACAATAACTCCCGCGACGACGCTGTTGAAGATCATCAGTATGCGCGTCGCAAACGTCCATGCTACATGTGATGAGAAGCTCATTAGGACATGATTACAGGATTAGCAAGATTAACAGGATATCTTGTAAATCCTGAAAATCATGAAATCCTGTCTATCCACCGTTCATACCACAAACTCAAGTTCAGTAACGCCCAAAGATGAAATCCCCAGTCCTTCGTTTTCCGCCGATGCTCGTCCAACATCCTGCTTACGAACGTATAGTCCAGCAGATCGCGGCGCCGCATTGTCGAGTTCATCAAGTGGTCGTCAAACCATGCACCCAAACCTTCCCGAAACCATTCACGCACTGGCGCTCCAAAGCCGCGCTTGCGTTCATAAAGCAGATCGTGCGGCAAGATCGCTTCGAGTGAACGTTTGAGAATGTGCTTGCCGCTCACACCCTCAACCTTCAACGAGCGCGGCAACGCCAGCGCATACTCCACCAGGTGATGATCGAGAAATGGCACGCGTGCCTCAACGCTCGTCGCCATCGTGATCTTATCGACTCGCATCAGTAGCAACTCAGGCAAACGCAGCTTCAACTCGAGGTAAGTCATGCGCGCAAGAAAATCCGAGTCGGGCCGCTCCTGCTCAACGTGCTTCAAATACGATTCAACCACCTGCAAAGACGAAAGCCCATTCAAACGTTCGCGCACCTGGGCCGAAAGAACACGCGGCTTGAACGTCTCGTCATAAACCACCACGCCACCCCAGAACAACGGCTCGTCAGCGCCAAGCCGGCGAATCAACTCGATCGCGGCGCGCTTCCGGCCAGTGGCTTCAAGCGCGGGTCTCGAGAGATTCGAAATGGCGCGACGCAACGAAAGCGGCAACGCTTCCGCGTGGCGCCAGAAATTCTCGTAAATTCGTAAATGCCGCACGTAGTTTTCGTAACCGCTGAAGATCTCATCCGAGCCTTCGCCGACCTGCACCACGATCGTTCCCGAATCGCGCGCGAGCTTTGAAACGTAATAAAGCGGCACGCAAACCGGATCCGCGATCGGCTCATCCTGGTGAAACACCATCTGCGGAAGAAAGTCGTGCATCTCTTTCTCGGAGATGATTACTTCGTGATGGTTGGTGCCAAACTGTTTCGCGATGCGTCGTGCAGGCTCGAGCTCGTTTAGATACTCAGCGTCGCTGAAACCAACAGTGAACGTCTCAACTGGACGCGACATCTGTTCCGACATCAGCGCGACGTTCGCAGACGAATCAACGCCACCCGACAGGAACACTCCAAAAGGCACGTCAGACATCATTCGCCAGGCGATAGAGTCGCGCAGCAGACGCAGAATCTCAGCTCGCTGCTGCTCTTCACTTTCGGAGACGTTCTGTTTTGACGGAAGCGCGTCCCAGTAACGCTGCATGTTGAGCGTGCCGTCGCGTTTCACGATCAGTACATGTCCGGCCGGGAGTTTATGGATGTCGCGAAACAGTGTGGTGGGCGCCGGAGTCGTGAGGAAAGTCAGGTAGTGATAGAGCGCTTGCTCGTCGATGTCCGGAGTGACCGCGGGGTGTTGCAGGATCGCTTTTATTTCCGAAGCAAAAATAAAGCGGCCTTTTTGCTGATAGAAGTAGAGCGGCTTGACGCCGATGCGATCGCGCACGAGCACGAGTTGCTGTTTGTTCGCATCCCAGAGCGCGATTCCGTAGTCGCCCTCGATCTCGTGAATGAAGTCAAGGCCGCGTTCTTCGTAAAGGTGCAGAATCGTTTCCGAGTCGGTGCGTGACGCGTACTTGTGTCCACGCTTTTCAAGATCGGCGCGCAGGAGAGCGTGGTTGTAGATCTCGCCATTGAAGACCAGCCACGTGCGTTCATCGCAACCGTGCATCGGCTGATGTCCCGCGGCCGAGAGGTCAATAATTGATAGTCGACGAAAGCCAAAACCGCCGCGATAGTCGTCGAAGACCAACTCGCCTGCATCGTCGGGGCCGCGATGAATCATCTCATCGCGCATACGCGCGAGCAGCGAAGGCGTTACCGATCCTTCGCTCGCGCCATATTCCCAAACTCCGCAGATGCCACACATAAACGTGTCACAGATTACACGGATTATCCGTTATTAATCCGTGTTATCCGTGGTCAACTCCTATCTTCCAGCTAAGCTTGCCCGGTTGGCCCGAAATACGCCAGCACGCCGAAACAGCATCGCTCATTTCACCATAATCGCGTGAAACTGGCTGGCTCTCCAGTATCGGTTCAAGCTCCACGTTTAATGAAGTGACGACCAACCTCGACGCTTCCACTGCTGCACCGCGCACACTCACCTTCAACCCGGGCGCAAAATGAAACCGCGCTTCATAAACGTGTTCGCCATCGCCGAAGAACTCATCGTCGATTAACCATTGGCGCTCACGCTTGTTGAATGTGACTGTGCGACGATGAATCACTGGCGCGTATCCATAGTGTTCCGCAACAACCTTGTCAAAGTCGTCATTCGTTTCCCACTCGAGCACTCGCGGGCGGGCTTCGTTGCCAATCGCAAACGGCGTTTGTAGATCAATTGTGTTCTGCTCTCGGCCGTCGATCTTCACGGTTGAATGATATGTCGTTGAGCGAAACGCATGTCGCTTCGCAAGATCAGCGGAATAAACATACGTGCCCGGATCGACAATGAATGGTCGACCACTTGCCGAGACTTCAATACTCAAAGCGTCGTTATGTCCGTGCGAACCGCGGCCGTTTATTCCAGCGTCGCTGGCATTGAAGCAGAGATAAAGGTCCCGATCGCGCATGATGTAAATGCCTGCTTGCGGAAACGCCTGGGAAAGCGCGTGCCCAGGTTTCAGTGTGGGATCGTCGAAAACGGACGCGGCAGTTTCCAAAAGATAAGCATGATCATCGGCGCGGCGACGCACGACCGGTAAAACCTGTCCGCTATCGGTGTCACCAATCAGCGGAGCAAATCCGTCCGGCCGCAGGTAAGCGCGTATGTAAACCAGCATCTGGTGAAGTCTGGTCCAATATCTCTTCTCGGGCTCAATATTGTTGGCCCGACAAAGCACGAACGAGTAAAGGAAGAGTTCCGTAACAAAGCGGTGATAGCCGGTTGAAGACTCGAAATCCGCTCCGTCTTCGAAGACCTGCTTGTCCATCTCACGCAGCATTTGGTCCAGGCCAAAGTCGCGCCACTCTTCTGCGTCGCGAAGCTCCGGCAGCAGCAAACCCAACCAAAGCAGTCCAACGACATCCGAAAGGTAATGATTGCTGGTGGCGATGTAAGAGAACTCGAGATTCCGCCGAATATAATTACCGTGTTGCTGAAGCAGCCGCAGTAAAAACTGCAAAGATTCTGAATCGAACTGTAGCGAGTGACGGAATATCTCAAACGCTGCCAACAAATTCATCGCTCGCAGTGCAACTTCCATCGCACAGGCCCAGTTTGGACCACGCCCGTAAGGATTTTGCACGGCCCACCTTCGGATTTGCGCAAAAAACTCGGCGCTGTATCGCTCATCTTTCGTTAAAGAGTAGGCACGCGCAAGCGTGAGGAAATGCCCCAGGCGGTTCAGTTCCCAGAGCACGCGTACATCCGAGCCATCAGCGCGCATCAACTTGAGGTCGCGATGATAATCGAGCGGCCAAACGTAATTTGAAAGCGGATCGCGTGTCCATTCAATGTCTTTGCCGAAACACTTCTCACCAAACCCAAGCAACGGCCACGAATGATGGTCAACAATCCGATCTGCTGAAGCGATATCGACTGTTTCATGCTTTAAAAACCCATCGAAGAACTTTGCTGCACGCGTCCCACGAAAATGGGCCAACAACTCATCAGCACTTATACGGGCGAAAGCGGGCAACAGCAACAGAGGCTCATTGCCGTCGAGACCGGCGCGTTCCTTCCGACTCTGAAACGAAACTCGACTCCGCCGCACTGCTTCGCGTGCAACGGTAGTCAGCTTCACTTCTCCTCGAACTGCACGTTTGATTTTCTTGAGGACACCCATCAGGCGTGTAGGTTGAATTCTTCAAGCGCATCGAGAATGCGCTCAGACGTGCGACCATCCCAAAGAGGTGGTTGGCGGGCGGCATTCTTTGCGGAGCCATTCAGCGCTGCCATCGCTGCCGCAACGATCTTCGCCGTGTCAGTGCCGACGACAACATTTGTTCCCATCTCGACTGTGATCGGCCGCTCCGTATTCTCGCGCAGCGTCAGGCAAGGTATGCCAAGCGCCGTTGTCTCTTCCTGAATGCCGCCGGAATCCGTCAGAACCAGCCGCGCACTGCTCGAGAGATTCAGGAAATCGAGATAGCCAAGTGGATCGACGATACGTAGATCTTTTATTCCCTTAACTCGCGCGCTCAATCTGAGTTCGGTGATTGTCTTTCTCGTTCGCGGGTGCACTGGAAATATGATTGGCAACTTCGACGCAATCACTTCAAGCGCCGAAAGAATTCGCTCGAACGACTCTCTTAAATCGACGTTTGATGGCCGGTGAAGAGTCAGCAATGCGTAATCGACTCCAGTCAGCCCCAACTTTTCTCTGGTAGGTAGCTCTCGCGCCGTCTTGAGGTTCTTTTGCAGCGAGTCGATCATCACGTTTCCGACGAAACGAATCCGTTCGCGAGGAATCCCTTCGGCACGCAGGTTATCGTCAGCATCTCGGGAAGGTGTAAAAAGTAGATCAGCAATCTGATCGGTCAGCAACCTGTTGATCTCTTCAGGCATAGTTCGATCGCGACTGCGTAGTCCGGCCTCGACGTGCGCTACTTTCACACCCAGCTTTACACAAACAAGCGCGCAAGCAATTGTCGAGTTAACGTCACCTACAACCAGCACCCAGTCCGGTTTTTCGCGCAGCACGACGGGCTCAAAACGTTCCATTACCGCGGCTGTCTGCGCCGCGTGTGAACCAGAACCAACGCCGAGATGAGTGTCAGGCTGAGGAAGATCGAGATCCTGAAAGAACGAATCAGACATTGCTGAGTCGTAGTGTTGGCCGGTGTGGACCACGAGGGGCTGAAAGTCGGTGGGACGCTTCTTCATCGCGGCTACGATAGGCGCCACCTTCATAAAGTTGGGCCGCGCACCGACGACATTAATGACCTTGAGCACTGCGCTTTTACAGGATTTACAATATGTTTCAGGATTTACATGTAAATCATGTATAATCTTGTAAATCCTGTAAAAAAGAACCTTGTGTCTTTGTGGTTAGAGTCGAATAATCCGTGCCCGGCTTTCTCGTCTGACCTCGCCATTCAACGCGTTGCGTGTATCGACGATCAACGGCGCCAGAGAACACACTCGCTTATAGTCGATTTCACTGTGGTCCGTAACAATGATTACGCAGTCGGCGCCTTGCAGTTCGTCGCTCGTCAACGGCGCCGATTGCAGCGGTTCGCCAACAGCGTCTGTGTGCGCATCGTCAAAACGGAGTTCCGCTACGAACGGATCGTGATAACGAACGTTTGCGCCCTTTGCGCGGAGACGATCGATGATCGAGAGTGCCGGACTCTCGCGAACGTCGCCGACGTCTCTCTTATAAGCGACGCCAAGCAGCAGCACGTTCGAGCCTTTCATCGCCTTGCGGTCATCGTTCAGCCCGTCTGAAACAAGTTGGACCACGTGCTCAGGCATGCGCGAGTTGACTTCCTCCGCGAGGCTGATGAAGCGTGAATCGAAGCCATGCTGGCGCGCCTTCCACGACAAATAATGCGGATCGAGCGGAATACAATGGCCGCCAATTCCCGGGCCTGGATAGAAAGGCATAAAACCAAATGGCTTCGTCGCGGCCGCGCGTATGACCTCCCAGGTATCGATGTTGAGCGCGTAGCAAAGACGAGCCATCTCGTTGGCCATACCGATGTTGACCGCGCGAAACGTGTTCTCCAAAAGCTTCGCTGCTTCGGCAACGCGCGCGGAACTAACGGCGTGAACATCATTGACGATCTGCGAATACAAATGCGCCGCGACGACTGTCGAATCAGCCGTGACTCCACCGACGACTTTCGGAATGTTATGAGTCATAAACTGCGGATTACCCGGATCGACGCGCTCGGGTGAGAACCCCAACAAAAAATCTTCGTCAAGCTTTAATCCCTTCTCCTCAAACATCGGGAGTAGCACTTCATCCGTGGTGCCCGGATACGTGGTTGACTCGAGAATGATCAGATGCCCGCGGCGCAACCGTTTCTGGATCTCTTCCGCGGCGGCGAGGATATAGGAAACATCAGGTTCTTTTGTTTTGCGTAATGGTGTTGGGACGCAAATGATAATCGCGTCGCACTCGCGCAGATGATCGAAATCGGTGGTCGCGCGCAGGCGCTTCGCATCAACCACTTCCTTCAATCTTTGCGAGGACACGTCGCCAATATAAGAATCGCCCGAATTGATCTTGCTGGTCTTGGTTTCGTCAACTTCAAACCCGGTGCTTTGAAAACCCTTGCTGGCAAATTCCACGAGCAACGGCAGACCAACGTAGCCAAGACCGATGACCCCGATGTGTGCCTGTTTGTTTGTTATTAGATTGATGAGTTCGTTCTTCACAAACACAGATTATCACAGATAAAGGCGGATCTAATCCGTATCCATCCGTGAAAATCTGTGGCACTATACACGCTCGCCAAAATGAGCAAAGAGTCCCCCAAACTCGTCCGTGGCCTGAGCCTGCTCGACGCCACGATGATCGTGGTTGGCTCGATGATCGGCTCCGGGATCTTTATCACCTCGGCGGAATCGTCACGACTGGTCGGCTCACCTGGCTGGTTGCTTGCAGCCTGGGCGCTCGCGGGAGTCCTCACCATCACTGGCGCGCTCTGTTGCGCGGAGCTCGCAGCAATGTGGCCGCGTGCCGGCGGTCAGTACGTATTTTTACGAGAAGCTTATGGCCCATCCATCGGCTTTCTTTTTGGCTGGGGCCTGTTTCTGATTATTCAGACCGGGACGATTGCCGCGGTTGCTGTCGCTTTCGCGAACTTCACCGGCGTACTCACTGACGCGATCTCGGCAGAGCGGTATCTAATCTCGCCACTCGTGCTGGTAAAGCCATTCACCATCAACCAGCTCTCCTTCAACGGGTACGCGCTGAGCTTATCGAGCCAGCAACTTCTCGCCGTAGTCATGATCCTCTTTCTCACGTTCATCAACACCCGCGGACTCAAGACCGGAAAGATCATCCAGAACACACTCACTTTTACAAAGACAGCCGCTTTGCTCGGATTGATTTTGATTGGACTGGTCCTCGGTTGGAATCGCGGCAGCGCTGCTTACACATCTTCATGGTGGCAGCCATGGGAGAACGGTTGGACACCTTCGGCGTCACAGGTTTGGTTCAATCCTGCGGGCCAGGGCCTGCTTGTGCTCGCGCTGTTGATGTTACTGGGCAGGGCTATGGTTGGGCCACTCTTCGCGCAGTCGGCGTGGAACAACGTTACCTTCACCGCAGGCGAGGTGCGTGACCCGGGTAAGAATTTGCCACGAGCGCTGCTGCTCGGTTGCGGTCTTGTAGTGACACTGTATCTTCTGGCAAACCTCGCTTATGTCGTGACCCTGCCGCTTTCAGGAATTCAGAACGCGCCGCAAAATCGTGTGGCGACAGCAGTGATGCAGGCCGTGATTGGTCCAAGCGGCACGATCGTCATGGCAATCGCGATCATGATCTCAACTTTTGGTTGTAACAATGGACTGATACTGGCAGGAGCGCGCGTTTATTACGCGATGGCGAGAGATGGGCTTTTCTTCAAACGAGTTGACAGTGTTAACGCGCATCACGTGCCGGCCGTGGCCTTGATCGCGCAAGGATTGTGGGCCTCGTTCCTGGTGCTTCCGCGCACGGTGACGATCGATCGGCATAATGGGATGTATGTTTATGGAAACGTCTACACGCAATTGCTCGAGTACATTGTTTCGGCGGATCTGATCTTTTACGTATTGATGGTGGGAGCGGTGATCGTGATGCGCCGGAAAGCGCCGGAAATTGAACGGCCTTATCGGACGTTTGGTTATCCGTTCGTGCCGCTGGTTTACATTATCCTCGCCGGGCTCTTCATTATTGACCTGGCCATCCTTGCGCCTTCGACATCGGGAATCGGGTATTTGCTAGTATTTACCGGCATTCCCATCTACTTCATTTGGAGCCGCAAACGTGAACAGGATTGACAGGATTTTTCAGGATTACAAGATATCCTGTTCATCCTGAAAAATCCTGTCAATCCTGTCTATTTTACCCATTCGTCTGCGATCTCTGTTTCGACTTTGACAGGTACGGTTTTTAAGTATTCCTCCCCTGCGACGCACATAGTTCTCTCAACTTTCCGCGCCACGTCTTGCGCTTCATCAGCGTGCGCTTCAACTACGATCTCGTCGTGAATGATGTTGACGATTTTGGCGTTCGTGTCGCTTAGCTCTTCTTTCAACAACCGGAGCGCTCGTTTCAGAATGTCCGCACTCGTGCCCTGAATCGGCGTGTTCTTGCCGTTGCGTTGCGTCATCGAGATCTGTTGCCGGTCGTTCTCATCATAACGGAAACGCACGAGACGTCCTGATGCGGTGCGCGCCTGTCGTTCACTCACCGCTCGATTCGCAGCTTCACGCAGGTAAGAATCGAGTTGCCGGTAGGTTCCAAAGTAACGGCGCAAGACGTTTTCAGCGTCGGACACGCTCAAACCCGTCATCAACGCAAACCGCTGTGCGCCGATCCCGTAAACGACGCCGAAGTTTAGACGCTTGGCAAAATCGCGCTGCTCTTTCGTGACCTGGTCCACCGAAGCATTAAACACCTGCGCTGCTGTGACGCGATGAAGATCAGCGCCCGAGTTGAAAGCCTCGATGAAACCACGATCCCCGGAAAACTCCGCCAGAATGCGCAATTCGATCTGCGAATAGTCGGCAATGATCAACTTACGCCCATCCGGATGACCGCTAAAACAGCGACGGTACTCAACCGCATGCGGCACCTGCTGAATATTCGGATTGGTGCACGCAAACCTGCCCGTCGGCGCACCGATTTGACGGAAGTCAGCATGCAAGCGTTTCGTTACGGGATTGATCATCTCGATCATGTTCTCTCCGTAACTCGTCAGCGCCTTCTGCACGGTGCGGTACTCGAGCAAGGTTCCGACAATTGGATACTGCGCGGCGAGTGGCTGTAGTTTCCAGTTGCGAGTCGATTCAGGCACTGGGATGCCAAGGCGATTGAGGGCTTGGGTCAACTGCTGGTGAGAATCGAGGTTGATATCGTCCCGTTGTGGTCCACCAAAAAGCGTCCCCTGCGACGATTCTTGCGCCAGCACTTCCTGCAACTGTTCCGCCAGTTCGGTTCTTCGCTTCTCGACAATCCCTAGCTGCTCGAGCCAGCGGTCTTTGTGCATGTAAAAACCAGCCAACTCGATATCGACCACGGGCATAACGCATTCAAACTCGAGTTGCGCGCACTTCACCAACGACTCTGACTTCAATCTCTCGATCAATTTTTCACGCAGCGGCAGCAGGATTGCAGCGTCACGCGCGGCATACTCCAATTGTGCTTCCGACAACTCAAAATTCCAGTTGCTCAGGCGCTCTGATTTGTCGATAGCTTCGTTCAAATAACGACTCGCGACTGTCTCCAGGCCATGGCGTTCTTCGATGTCGCCCGCGCCGACGAGCTGGCTTGCCAACAGCGTGTCGAACAGTCCACCGAGATCGACTCCCAGATTGTGCTTGATAAATTTTGCGTCAAACTTTGCGTTATGAGCGATCTTGATCGGTCTTGGCGCTGCGAGAAGTCGTCGCAACGGCGCCAGTGCTTCACTCTTCGACGTGTCGCCATTGCGGAAGTGGTCGAAGTCAAAGATGAAAACTAGGTCGGGCGTCGCGAGTTGGATTAGTCGCAGGCGTGAGGTGAATGGATCGAGCTCGGTCGTCTCGGTGTCTAACCCGACGACGGGCTGTGTTGCGAGAGTTTCGATTGCTTTCCGAAGATCATCGGCGGTTGTAATTACCCGATAGTTCATTAACAAAATAGGACCTATAACGCCATCAATCGCTTCAACATCAAAATCTGACCCTTGTGCTGTGCCTCGTGGTCGATCAGGTGATGCAGGATCCAGCGCAAGTTATGCTCATCCATTTCACCATCTCGCTCAAAGTGGATGATGCGCTCCAAATCCTTATCGTTGTAAGAGAAGAGCACGTCGCGAGTTTGGTTGCGTATCTTCTCGATCTCCCGCAGGCAAAATTCCGTAGTGAAACTATTCCGCGCTACGATTTCAATATCGTCAAGAACGTCCCAGCACGGCGCCTTCTTATCTTCTTCGGTGAGTTCGTGTCCGCAAACAACCATCTGCATCCAGAACCACTCAGCTTCACCGATGTGCAACAGCAGGCCGCCGATCGAATGTGCTCCGAGGAATGGAGGTTTGCCGATTAAGTCATCGGGAATATCTTTTACGGCGTTGATAAGTTGCGCGCGGACCTCCTCCATTCCACTGAGGTAGTAACCAATACCTGGCGATAGTCCCGGATGAGGATTTAACACTCTGCGTCTCATTCAAATTCCTTTCCCAACTAAAGGTTCGGGATGTGGCCTGACGAACATCAACAAGAGCACTGCGGCGGTTGCACCCATCACCGCGCTGACGAGGAACGCCGTCGCCGGTCCCTTCCAATCCCAAATCATACCCATCAACAGCGAAGCAGGAAATACTGTGATGCCAAATGCGAGATTGTACAGTCCATAAGCAGTTCCTCGTTGGTCGGGGCGTACGAGATCCGCGACCAGCGCTTTCTCAGCGCCTTCCACCAAACCAAAGTAGAGTCCATAGATCAGAAAGAGGATCCACAGCGAGGCTATGTGAGTGGCAAAAGCAAATCCCGCGTAGACAGCCGCGTACAATATCCAGCCGGAAACAATCAAACGCTTGCGCCCCAGACGATCTGAGAGATCGCCGCCAAATAACGAACTCAACACTTTTGTACCGTGGTGCGCAGCCCAGAGCAACGGCACCAGTGCAACTGAAACTCCCGCATCCACCGCGCGCAAAATGAGAAAACTGTCGGATGAGTTAGAGAGCGTGAAAAGAGCCAGCACGAGGAGGAAGCGCTTGAAATTGCTGTCGAACCCGCGCAGTGAGAACTTTGGTATCT
Source organism: Acidobacteriota bacterium (assembly GCA_046730815.1). Lineage (GTDB taxonomy): Bacteria > Acidobacteriota > Blastocatellia > Pyrinomonadales > Pyrinomonadaceae > PSRF01. Next base: position 9,544 of record JBKPJS010000526.1, on the reverse strand, counting down.
CAGCTCCGCGCTGCACGTGGACCGGCGATTCTCGCATGAAAAAGATCGCGACGAGGACTGCCAGGAATGCCGGTATGGAGGCAATCAGGAATATTCGCGAAAACTCCGTGATCGTTGGAAACCCGCGATTCGCGACTAGAAGGATGACAAGCAGATATCCAATCAGTGGGCCAATAACAGCGCCCGCATGGTCCATCGCGCGATGAAACCCAAAAGCAATTCCGCGCTGCCCGACGTCGACGGCGTCGGCGATCATGGCATCGCGTGGCGCCGTTCGCACGCCCTTGCCAACACGATCGGTTAATCGGATCGCGAGCACCTGCGTCCAGGTGTGAGTGAAAGCCAGAAGAGGTCGCGCTAGCGACGCGAGCGAGTAACCTGTGACAACCAGTAACTTTCGCTTTCCCAGCCGATCGCTGAGATAACCTGCGAACAGCTTTAGGAGACTCGACATTGATTCGGCGAGTCCTTCGATAACGCCGATTGCCCGTGCGGAAGCGCCTAAACTCGTAACGAGAAAAACTGGAAGCAGAGGATAAATTATCTCGCTGGAAGCATCGTTGAGCAGGCTGACCAGACTGATGGCAAACACATTTCGCGGAAGGCTGCGATAGCGCCGCCACAACCCGTTTACGTGACCATCATTTGCAGAATTTACAGGACTCAGTTTTGTAATCCTGTCCTTCAAGATTTGTTGTAAGCGGCGCGCACCACAGTCTTGATGTTTCCGCGGACGTGAAAGTCACCTTCGATGTCTACGCTCAATGGATCACAGGCGGCAACGAAGTCTTCCAAAACTATATTGATTACGTGCTCGTGGAAGATCTTTACGTTGCGGAAGGAGTTGATGTAGAGCTTAAGACTCTTCAACTCGACGCAACGTTCGTTCGGAACGTACGCGATCCGGATCGTGGCGAAATCGGGAAAGTCGGAGAACGGGCAGATCGCCGTGAACTCGGTAATCTCGAAGTTGATTTTGATTTCGCTGCCGGGAAACTCGTAAGGAAACGTGTCCAGCGGAAACAGGTTCATCTCCGCGCGCGGCGTGGATTGAATATCAAGACATTGCTGGTTTGGCGGCGGTAAAGTGACCATCAGGTCGCAATCTTAAATGAAACTGAGCCACGGATCTACACTGGTAGATACGGATTTCGTCGTGTCATCCGTGCTTAATAAGCGGCCGCGCGACGACTGTGGCCGATATCGAAAACCTTGATCAGCACGAGTCCGGCGACGAACCCGCCGATATGGGCCGCGTACGCGACGCCGCCCTGTTGCGAGCCGCCACCGAGCATGCCAAGTCCACTAATCAACTGAAAGCCGAACCATATCCCGATCGCCACCCAGGCCGGAACGTCTGTGAGAAAACGGAAGAGAATCACGGTCACGCGCCGCGAAGGATGAAGCAGAATGTAACCGCCCAACACGCCCGAGATCGCACCCGAAGCGCCGAGGCTCGGTACCAGCATGCTGCTCTGGTCGCTGGCGAGTGCTGCGGTTGCAAACACATGGGCCAATGAAGCTATCAATCCGCAAACGAGGTAAAAGAAAAAATATCTGATGTGTCCCAGGCGATCTTCGATGTTGTCGCCAAAGATCCAAAGGAACAGCATGTTGCCTGCGATGTGCGCGATGCCACCGTGCATAAACATCGAGGTAAAGAGTGTCAGGTAAACCGAAAGTGGTGTTGGGCCAAGACCCGGCACTAACAAACGTTGACCAGTTACGGGATCCTCAAGAACACGGCTCTGTGTAACCACATCGTGGCCAGTGACGATTTCCAAAGGAACAGTCGAGAACGCGTAGGTGAACTGCGCGTCGCTTCCGAGTCGCTGTAGCACAACAAAGACAAAGATGTTTGCAGCGATGAACGCGTAGTTGACGAAGGGTGTCGTTTGTCTGTCGGAGTTGTCGTCATACAGCGGAAATACCATGGTCCTATTACCTCGCTTAGCAGTGACGGAAAGTCTTACGCCCTCCGTATGCGTAGATTGTGACGTGGCTGTTACAAAGAGTTAATCCATGCCGCGATCCGCAAGTGGAACACCGGCGTGAACCAGAGCCGGCTCGTGCGGCTTCAATAATTCGTAACCTTCGGAGCGCGCCACGTAAGTCGCCGCAGTTAGGTCGCCCGTTACATTCAAAGTGGTCCGACACATGTCGAGCAAACGATCGACTCCCAAAATAATCGCAATCAGCGCGGGATTGACTCCAATTGTTACCAACACACCGATGATGAATGGTATCGATCCGGAAGGGACACCGGCCGTTCCAATGCCGCCGAGGATTGCCAGATAGACCACCATCAACTGCTGGCCCAGGCTCAGGTCTACACCCGCAAGCTGGGCCAGAAAGAGGACCGTCACACCCTCATAGAGAGCTGTGCCGTTCTGATTTGCGGTGGCGCCAACAGTCAGCACGAAGCTGTTAATTTCCTGCGGCACTCCCAGATTCTGCTCTGAAACTCGAAGCGCCGTTGGTAATGTCGCATTTGAAGATGACGTGGAGAACGCCGTCAGGATGACAGTCTTAACCCGTCGGAAGAATTCGAGCGGAGAAATGCGCGACAGGAAATAGATCGAGAGGGAGTAGACGCCAAACATGTGCAGCGACAAGCCGAGCAGCACAGTCACGACAAACCATGCGAGCGCCTGAAGCAGGTCCAACCCAAAGCGCGCGGTGTTGTTGAAGAGGAGACACGCAACCGCATAAGGAGCGAACTTCATGATCATCTCGATGATCTTCGCGGTGATCTCATAAAGGCCTTCGAGCACGCGCAGGACCGGCGCCGTTACAGTTAGCGGAAGCAGAGTGATAGCGATCCCGATCACGAGGGCAAAGAACATGAGGTGAAGCATGTTCGGATCTTCTTTCCCAGAGACGGCAAAAAACGGGTTCTTCGGAACGATCGTTTCCACCACCGCCATGAGAGGTTTTGGCGTCGCGCTGCTCGCCTTCTTCTCCGCCTCGACTGTTTTAGTGGCATCAGTGGCGTAACGTTGCTGCAAAGCTGCGGAAGTATTCGGATCGATTCGCTGGCCGGGCTTGATCGTGTTTGCGAGAGTGATACCAATCGCGACCGAGATCGCCGAGATGACCAGACAGTATCCAAACGATTTCAGACCGACACGTCCGAGCTTGCGGATATCACCAATTCCGGCAACACCAACGACGAGTGAAGAAAACACGAGTGGGACAACGATCATCAGCAGCAATCGCAGAAATAACTGGCCCACCGGCTGAGTGATGTTGTCCACGATCCAAACAACCCGCGGATGATCTCCACCAAATTGACGATTCACAGCAACGCCCGCGATCACACCGACCGCCAGTCCGATGAGGATCCGCGTGTGAAGCGGCAGGCCTTTAGGTTTATCGGGAGTCTCTTCGTCGAGATCGGTTGTTACCTCACGCTCGAACGCATCGCGCTCCACTCGATTGTTTTTGTCTTTTTCAGGCATTGTTTCCTTCGGACCCGGCGCTACCGCGCTCGGTTCTGTTACTGGCGTTTAGCGACCCCAACGCAGCTTGTCGCGCAGAACGTCGAAGTAGTTTCTGTTGCTTGGCTGAATGAGATTGAAAGTCGTACGGCTCTTTCGGATTGAAACACGATCTTCGACCTTGAGTGGGAAACCAACCTGACCGTCGAGCGTTAATGCCACCTCTTCGTAATCTGTTTTCAACAGCAATTCGATCTCGGCATCATCGGGTACGACGATCGGGCGGTTGGAAAGCGTGAACGGACAAATCGGAGTTATGACTACCGCATTCATCGAAGGAAAAATAACCGGCCCACCTGCGGAAAGATTGTAGGCGGTCGAGCCTGTTGGTGTTGAAACGATTAGACCATCAGCCCTGAATGAATTAACAAACTGGTGATTGAGATAAGCTTCGATTTCGATAATTCGAGCGAGCGCTGATTTATTTATAACGACATCGTTCAGAACACGATTGCTGGTCAACGAAGTGTCGCCACGCTGCAATTCAACGGCGAGCATGACGCGTCTATCAAGACGGTAATTTCCGTCGAGGATCGACTCCAGCGCGCTGTAAAGCTCTTCGATGCGAAACTCGGCGAGGTAACCAAGTCCTCCGTAGTTCACGCCGAGGACAGGCACCTCCTGATCGCCGATCATTCGTGCCGTTGCGATCATGGTCCCATCGCCGCCGAGCACAAGCATTAAGTCGACATCGGCGGCAAGCTTTTCGTGATTGACTTCGTCGATAGGACAGCCGGTCTGGTGCTCGATCTGTTCGCGTTCGATTTCTGGTCCACCGACCAGCTTGATGCTGCGCTCCGCAAGCCAAACTACCAGCTCGCAGATTGTCTTCAGGGCTTCGGGCTGATGCGGTTTAAGGACGATCCCTATCCGCTTGATTGATGACATTGGACGGATTATACAGATCCGTGTAATCCGTGGTTAAGTTTGTACAGGGCCAGGAATTCTATGTTTCCTTCGGCGCCCTGAATCGGCGACTCGATCACATTCATAACTTCGAGGCCGAGAGCGACCGCTGCGCTGTTCACTTCCTCAACCACTCGCGACCGTTTTTCCGGATCGCGCACAATTCCACCGCTTCCAACCTCGCCTCGACCGACTTCAAACTGCGGTTTAATGAGCGTGACGATCGAGCCGCCGTCGATCACCAAGGGAACGATCGCCGGCAACACTTTGGTCACCGAGATGAAAGACACGTCAATCACCACCAAATCAAATCTGCCCTGAAAATCCTGTGGTTGGAGATGCCGGGCGTTGATGCCCTCCCTGACTTCGACGCGTGGCTCGTTGCGCAATCGCCAATCGATCTGGTTATGACCTACATCAATAGCAACCACTCGTTTAGCGCCGTGTTGCAGCAGGCAATCCGTGAATCCGCCCGTTGAAGCGCCGACATCGAGACACGTAAATCCCGTGACGTCGAGCTGAAACTCACGCAGCGCTGCTTCGAGTTTCAGGCCTCCGCGCCCGACGTAACGAGTGCTCGGATCGTCACCGCCCTTAATGCGAATTGAAGAGTTTGTATCGAACTGGTGGGAAGGTTTTTCGACGCGCTGATCGTTCACCAGCACAACGCCGGCCATGATCATCGCCTGGGCCTTAGTGCGCGATTCGGCGAGGCCTCGCTCGACGAGAAGTTTATCTATCCGCTCACCCTTCACGATACAGGATTATCCTGTATCAGGCGTGACGTCGTGAAGCGGGCATGACCGCGCGTGGCGTGTCAGTCAAATGAAGTTCGCCGGCGCATTCATGGCAGAGCCAGACGACGATGTGTGGCGCATCGGACCAAAAGAATGAACTCACCCGACCTGCCACTTTCACCGCTTGATCGACACGGAGTCGCTGCAAAGCTTGAATGTAAAATGCCCCATTGTAGAAATCACCCTCAGCGCCTTCGTCCCGGTGAATACACTCCCGCTCGCGAAACATTTGCCTGGTCATAATGCTTCACCATATTTCCTCGCGCCGCATCGCGCGAAATACAGAACCGTTTAATCAAAGGTGTCGGGAAGCTATAAATGTGTGAGTTGAAAACAGGGCAAGCGAACAGATTTGATCGCTTTCAGTGATAATGCCACTCGATCGGCATTCAGTCAATAAAGTAATTTTAGCCGCAGATGAACGCAAATGAACGCCGATCAGATTTGATCTGCGTTCATCTGCGAAAATCTGCGGCTGGCTGTCCTATGGTTTCTTCCGGCCTTCGAAGATCTCGTCGAGGTTTGAGAGATCACGATGATTGTAGCGATCGGCTTTGCGACGCTCGCGCCTTGCCACGCGACGAGCACGTCTCTCCTGCCATTCGTCGTAAAGCACTGCTTCCCGAATGCGATTCAGATCATCCCCTTCGTTTACCTTGGGCTCGTTGCGCGGTAAGTCGAAGTCTGAAGGGCGTCTCGCTATCGCTTTATGCTTTACAGCCGGTTTGGTCACAACAGGAGTTGCAGGCGGTTCTTCGACACTCTCGACTGTTGGTGACTCACTCGCTGCTGACTCACTCGCGGGTGACTCGCTCGGGACACTCTCAGCTACAGCCAGCGGCGCAGGTGTAATCTCCTCCTGCGTGATCTGAGCCGCCGGTTCGGGCACAGTCCTCATCCTGAGATACGACGCAAGCAGCGCTGAACCCGCACCAAGCATCATCGCGAGGACAAAGGCGCCTCCCAGCAGCCAAAGCCTGCGGGCCTTAATCTTCCCCAAAGGCACCACGGGCTGCGCCGATAACACCGTTCGCTCGTCATCAAAATGCGGCGCCGGTGTGCAGGCCTCTACTGGTATTTCGACTCTGTTTGCTTTCATGTTCAACGCAAAAGCCGGGGAGTGTAGTTGCAAAAAACTACTGCAATCACGAGGCCACTAACTAAAACAGCGGTTTTAGAAAAGATTCGGACGAGGAGAAGAACGAAAACCTTCCGATATGGTGCACGGAAATAACGCGGTCGGTTGTTGCGAACGCTTTGCGAAGACGTTGTGCGTGTTACAAAACGCCTCGACGTGTTTTGGCGCGGCGATCGTCCAGCACCTCGATGCTCTCTTTGACGCGGGTGTAAATGCCGTCAGCGTCGAGTCCGTACTTCGCCAGGAGCAATTTTGCGTCGCCGTGAGTGATGAGCCGGTCCGGTATTCCCATTCGAACTACCCGGACCTTGTCTTGCAGCCCGTTCTCTTCGAGCAACTCCATCACTGCCGATCCGAACCCGGCTGCGAGGTATGCCTCTTCAACGGTGACGATCAGACGCTTCGTCCGGGCCAACGCCAGCAGCAAAGAAGTATCAAGCGGCTTGACGAACCTTGCGTTGACGACGGTAGTTTCAATTTTATCTTTCGCGAGGCGCTCTGCCGCGGCAAGCGACGGATGAACCATCGAGCCATAAGCAACAATCGCGATCTCGCCACCATCGCGCAATATCTCTCCCTTGCCGATTTCGAGAAGCTCGGGTTCGCGATCGATCGCAGCTCCGACGCCGTTGCCACGCGGATAGCGCATGGCGGCTGGTCCCGTGTGCTCGATCATGGTGAACAACATGTCGCGCATCTCGCCTTCATCTTTTGGCGCCATCACAATGATGTTGGGCACCGCACGTAAATATGCGATGTCGAGCAGCCCGTGATGCGTTTGTCCATCGCCTCCGGCGATACCACCGCGATCGAGACAGAACTTAACGTTCAGATCCTGAATGCAGACGTCATGGATTAACTGATCGAAACCGCGCTGGAGAAACGTGGAATAGATAGCACAAACCGGCGTCAGTCCTTCGCATGACATTCCGGCTGCGAAAGTGACGCAGTGCTGCTCGGCAATGCCAACGTCGAAAGCACGATCGGGAAACTTCTCGAGCGCAGTACAAATCCCCGTGCCGTCAGGCATCGCGGCAGTCAACGCCACGACCTTGGGGTCTTTTTCCATTAGCTGCGCCAGCGTGTCGCCAAATACGGCGGTGTAGGTTGGCGCTTTGGCAGAGCTCTTGTGCGGTTGGCCCGTTTTCAGATCGAAAGGCCCGGTCGCGTGCCAACGGTAATAGTCAGGCTCGGTTTGCGGAAACCCTTTTCCCTTCGTTGTCAGCGCGTGCACAATCACTGGACCATCTTTGATCTGCTTGGCTTCTTCCAACGCGGCGACGAGCGCTCGCGGATTGTGCCCGTCAACGTATCCGATGTATTTGAAGCCCAGCTCATGGACCAACGCTCCGGGCAGTACGGCGGCTGCGATCACGTCTTTCATCGTCTTCGCTGCGTGATGCAAACGCTCGCCCACTGAAGGAATCGCCCGCAACTTCTCTTCAACTTCGTCTTTGAAGCGGTGATAGCCGTGAGCGCCACGAATGCGATTCAGGTAACCCGTCAACGCTCCAACCGCGGGCGCGATCGACATCTCGTTGTCGTTGAGCACGACGATCAGCCTGCTCTTCAAATGACCAGCCTGGTTAATCGCTTCCATTGCCATACCACCGGCCAGAGAAGCGTCGCCAATCAACGCGACGACGTGATGATCCTCGCCTTTTCTGTCGCGCGCGATGGCCATGCCGAGAGCGGCGGAAAGCGACGTGGAAGCATGGCCTGCTCCAAACGTGTCGTATTCCGATTCGTCTCGCCGAAGGAAACCGCTGATGCCGCCGTACTGCTTGATAGTTGGAAGTAAATCGCGGCGGCCCGTCAGGATCTTGTGCGCGTAAGCCTGGTGTCCAACGTCCCAAACCAGTCGATCACGTGGTGTGTCGAAGGCATAGTGCAGCGCGACGGCCAGCTCGACGGCCCCGAGTGACGCGCCTGTGTGGCCGCCAACCCGAGACATCGTCTCGAGAATGTAGGTGCGAATTTCGTCGGCAACGGTTCGTAACTGATCGAGTGGTAAAGCGCGCAGGTCGGCTGGTGAGTTAATACTCTCAAGAAGCGTCATCGTGGCCGCATTGTACTCCAATCGCTATGTTCTGTTCGGTCGGTACCGTACTTCACACTGTAAAGTACTCTGCCGGGATCGAAATGTCAACGATATTCTGCCGTGACTACGTGTGCCGCAAGCGCAGCACGGCCATCTCGGGACGCACCCCAAACCGCAATGGCAAACCAATGACCCCTGTGCCCGTCGAGACGTACAACTGTGTATCGCCGCTGCGAAACAGTCCTCGCGCATATTTCAGATCGTGAGTGACGAAGCGTGCGGGCGCGCCGAGCCAGGGGAATTTCACTTGTCCACCATGCGTGTGGCCACTCAAGATCAATGCAACCTTGCGCGTTTGTTCGAGGTCGAGAACCGTTGGTTGATGCGACAGTAGAATCGTCGGTGTGTTCTCTTTCAAGCCCGAGAACGCACGCGGCCAGTCTACGGCGTTCCACGACCAATCATCAATTCCTGACAGTTGAAGCGCGTCTGGTCCGCGCTGAACCGTTGTGTGAGCGTTGTTCAAAACGGCGATGTGATGCCGTTCCAGGGCACGCGTGGTCAATTCGGGATCGGTGTAGTGATCGTGATTTCCCAGCACGGCCCAAACGCCTTCGGGCGCACTCAACGACGACAACGCTTCGGCGCACGGTTCGATATAGCGGCGGTACGAAGTGCTGTAATCTCCGGTGAGGACAAACATGTCTGGCTTGGTTTGTTGCGCCAGGCTGACAACGCGTCGCACTTCGTTGAGGCCAACGATCCGGCTATGGTGAATGTCCGTGAGTTGAGTGATTCGGAATCCTTCGAACCGTTCGGGCAGATCGCGGATGAAGATGTCCGTTTCAGATATCCAGTAGTTGTACGGCTCGATGAGTAGGGAATAAGCGGAAACGGTCGAGGCCGCGACTAGCGGCGCCGCGACTAATCCGCTCAAAAATTGGCGGCGTGTTAAGAGAGACTCAAGCACGACTGGGATTCTACACAACTTTAGCCGCAGATTTCGCGGATAGTCTTCCTTGACAATCTGCGCCTCGCGACTAGAATTGGTCTTCGCCGAATCCGGCACGGAGATGTGGCCGAGTGGCTGAAGGCGGCGGTTTGCTAAACCGTTAAGGGTCAAAAGCCCTTCACAGGTTCGAATCCTGTCATCTCCGCCAGA
>JBKPJS010000525.1:0-3065 GCA_046730815.1 Acidobacteriota bacterium | reverse complement strand
GACACGAACTTTATTGTTTCGTATCAGATGATCGGCGAGCTCGGCAAAGTTCTCGAGTGGCCAGATACGTCCGGCATGACCAGCTCCCGGGAATAGACCGACGAGCAGCTCGCGTGATTGCGCTTTCTCTTTCTTCAACAGCGCTTCCACCGCAAAATCCGCGGCAGCATTTGTCTTCAAGGCCGGCGTTCTTGCTGGATTTTGGATACCGAGTGGTTCGAGGATATCCAGGTAGCGGTCAACGAGATGCGCGGCCTTTCTTTCTCTGCCTGGCCGCGGCTGGAAGTTGGCGAGAAAATCGAGCGAACGATTTGGTCGTCGCGCGTAAAGGCGGTGAGCGGCGCCGGAAAAAAACCCGAGCAGGTTAGTCTCGTAAAGGCTGTGCAGGTCGATGACAAAATCAAACTTTAATTTGCGAACACGCGAGACAAACTTTAGGATGCGGCCAATCGAGATCAGCTTTGGTCCATCACGCAGCGAGACACGATCGACTTCGAGAATCTCGTTCGCATAACCGGAGAGACTGATCAACTCTCCGCCAGGCTTGCCGACAGCGACCGTTATTTGCGCGTAGGGAAAGCGCGCGCGTATCGCCCGCAGAGCAGGCAAGCTCATTACGACATCTCCGAGCTGGCCGAAGTCGATGACGAGTATATTGCGCGGATCGAATCCCATCCGTGTTATCCGTGGCTAAAGTTCTCGTAGATCGCGACCCGTCATTTCAGATGGCTTCTCGAGCCTGAGCAGACCGAGCATCGTCGGCGCGACGTCTTCCAGCGCGCCACCGCTACGGAGTTTCACTCCCACTGACTCCTCATCAATCAAATGAAACGGCACCGGATTCGTAGTGTGCGCCGTGTGCGGGTTACCCGTAATCGGATCGATCATCTGCTCGGCGTTACCGTGATCGGCGGTGATTAGCGTGATGCCACGAGCCTCGCGTATGCGCTTCGTGATCCAACCCAGGCATGTATCGACGTACTGGCATGCCTCGATCGTCTTATCGAGTTTGCCTGTGTGGCCCACCATGTCGGGATTTGCGAAGTTGATTACGAAGACATCCGTTTCTCCTTCATCGATGCCGCGGAGCACTTTGTCCGTTACTTTGAAAGCTGACATCTCAGGCTGCAAATCGTAAGTTGCGATCTTTGGCGACGGAACCAGCAGCCGTCGCTCACACGGATACTCTTTTTCGACTCCGCCATTAAAAAAATAGGTGACGTGCGCGTACTTCTCGGTCTCTGCTAAGCGGTAATTGCGCACGCGAAGGTTGCCCCAAACTTCCGCCAGCACGTTGCGATGATGTCGCGGGGGAAAAGCTACGGGAAGGTTGAAAGTGTTGTCGTACATCGTGAAGCAAACGAACTCGACGTGCGGGCGATCCGAAATGGGAAACTCATTGAACTCGGCGACCGCCAACGCCCTCGTCAACTGGCGCGCGCGATCTGGACGGAAGTTGAAGAAGATCACTGAATCGTCGTTCTTGATCGTCGCAATTGGACCACCATCGGCGCGTACGATCGCGACTGGTTCGACAAATTCATCTGTCACACCGCGCTGGTACGATTCGTTGATGGCGATGATCGGATCCTTTGCGCGTTCGCCGATTGCTTTCGTCAACAGATCATACGCCCGTTGCGTTCGTTCCCAACGCTTGTCGCGGTCCATCGCGTAGTAGCGACCGACGACAGTAGCGATCTGGCCGCAGCCAATCTCGGCGATTTTTCTCTGGAGCGCCGCCACGTATTGAGCACCGGAGGACGGCGGTGTGTCTCGTCCATCGAGGAAGCAATGAATGAACACATGGTCCATTCCGTGCTCTTTTGCCATCTTGACCAGCGCATAAAGATGAGTAAGCGACGAGTGAACCTGGCCATCTGAGATGAGGCCCATCAAGTGAAGCGCCTTACCGCGATCTCGGGCCACGTCGATGGCATGCGACAACACTTTGTTCCGGAAAAACTCGCCTGTTTCGATCTCGTGGTCCACCAACGATACGTCCATGCGAATGACGCGACCGGAGCCGATGTTCAAGTGTCCGACTTCTGAATTTCCCATCACTCCGTCAGGCAAGCCTACGCGCGAGCCGTGAGCTTCGAGCAGTGTGCTGGGATACTTTTCGGCCAGCTCGTCGTAGAAAGGTGTTTCCGCGAGTGCGATCGCATTGCCCTCACGAGATGCCGAGTAGCCCCAACCGTCGATGATGATCAGGGCCAGCGGCCCCCTTTTTTTAGTCATGATCTTAACCACAGATTACACAGATTGCGTAGAAAAACCTGTGGCATCTGTGGATGGATTTTTTTGCAGAAAAGCTTTGCGACCGGGGAAGCGTGCGGCGCCTCGGAGGTCCTCTTCGATGCGCAACAGTTGATTGTACTTTGCGGTGCGATCCGTGCGCGAAAGCGATCCCGTTTTGATCTGCCCCGCGTTAGTGGCGACGGCGAGATCGGCGATAAACGGGTCCTCGGTTTCGCCGGAGCGGTGGGAGATGATAGTCGTGCGCCCGTTCCTTTGCGCCAGCTCGATGCAATCCAGTGTTTCAGTCAGCGTGCCGATTTGATTGACTTTGATTAAGATCGAGTTCGCCACACCGATGTCGATTCCTTTTTGCAGAAACGTCGTGTTCGTTACAAACAAGTCATCGCCAACGAGTTGAACGTTGCTACCGATCTCGTCAGTCAGGAGTTTCCAGCCCGCCCAATCGTTCTCCGCCATCCCATCTTCAATCGAAACGATCGGATACCGATCACACCAGCCTTTCCAGTATGCAACCATCTCCTCGCTGCTCAGTTTTCGCTTGTCGCTCTTTTTAAAGACATACTTCTGCCCGTCATAAAACTCGCTGGCAGCCGGATCAAGCGCAAGCAGACAATCGACACCGGGCGAGTAACCTGCTTTTACAATCGCTTCGAGAATCGTTTCGATTGCTTCCTCGTTCGAGCTCAAGTTGGGCGCAAATCCACCCTCGTCGCCAACGCTGGTCGCGTAGCCTTTGCCTTTCAGAACTGACTTGAGTTGATGAAAAACTTCCGCGCCCACACGCAGTGCTTCACTAAAATTCGCAG